>JALSPT010000040.1 GCA_026985785.1 Anaerolineales bacterium | reverse complement strand
GCGAGCCTCCGCTTGCCCCCTCCCCTCCCTTACAAAAAAGGGGGGAGGGGGAACTGCCGCAGGCGGTGGTGGTGGGGTGAGATCCTTGACGGCATTCTACAACATCTGCATGCGCCCCGCCGCGTCGCTTTCATGGACGAATTTTCCCCTCTATGATATACTCACCCCGCTCCTGCCGACGCAGGAGACCATTTCGCACGCCTCCCGACCTGACGGGGCGTGCCGGGGTAGAGGGCCGCTACCTCGGTGCCGTGCAGGAACGACGGAGGCGGAGGTCAAAACGCTAAGGAGGCACTATGGCTCTGGTTTCGATGAAAACCATGTTGGAATGCGGCGTGCACTTCGGGCATCGCACCCGCAAGTTGCACCCCAAAATGCGCCCGTATGTCTTTACTGAGCGCAACGGGATTCACATCCTCAACCTGCAGATCACCCAAAAAGCCTTGCGGCAAGCCTATGACTTGGTCCGCAAAACCGTCGCGGATGGCGGCATGGTGCTTTTTGTGGGCACCAAGCGCCAGGCGCAGGAAACCATCGCCAAGGAGGCCGAGCGTTGCGGTATGCCGTACGTGAACTACCGCTGGCTGGGCGGCACCCTGACCAACTGGCGTACCATTGGCCAGCGCGTGCGCTATTTGGAGGAACTGGAGCGCCGCCGCGACGCTGGCGAGTTCGACCGATTGCCTAAGAAAGAGGCTTTGCGTTACCATCGGCAGATCGAGCGCCTGCGCCAACGCGTCGGTGGCCTGGGGGCTATGAAAGGGTTGCCTTCGTTGGTCTTCGTGGTCGACGTTTGTCGCGAGGAAACCGCCATCAAAGAAGCCAACCGCTTGGAAATTCCCGTAGTGGCCGTGGTGGACTCCAACTGCGACCCCAGCCGCGTGGATTATGTCATCCCTTCCAACGACGACGCCATCCGCGCCATCAAACTCATCGTGGGCAAAATTGCCGATGCCGTCTTGGAAGGCAAGGCTATTCGGGAAAAAGAGCAGGCCGAAGCCGAAGAGGCTCAGGCCCAGACGGCTGCTCAGGCCATTGCCCAGGCGACGATAGAAGGACAGCCCGAACTCTCGGATGACGAATTGTTAGGCGCCTCTACCCTGGAAAAACTACAACAGATGGAGGGCGAAGAGGTGCCGGCAGTAGCCGATGAGACCGTTGAGGAAAATGAGGCTGCCGAGGCATCGGCTGAAGAAACCCTTGCCGAGGATGAAAGCGAGTAATTCCCCTATTTGACCCGACGCCACGCAGGCATGGCAGCCCTCGCCGTCATGCCTGCGTGCCATGCTATCCGAAGGAGAAAGTGCAATGGCTGTGACGATGGAACAAGTCAAAGAATTGCGCGCCGCGACCGGCGCCGGTATCATGGATTGCAAAAACGCTTTGGTGGAAGCCAATGGTGACTTCGACAAAGCGGTTGAAATCCTGCGCAAAAAGGGGCTGGCCAAGGCCGCCAAGCGCGCCAGCCGTGAAGCCTCTGAAGGCGTCATCGAACTTTATTCCCACGGCAACGGGCGCGTGGGCGTGATGGTGGAAGTCAACTGCGAAACCGACTTTGTGGCCCGCTCTGAGGCTTTCCGCAAACTGGCGCACGAAATTGCCCTCCAGATTGCCGCCATGGCGCCCCGCTATGTCTCTGAAAAGGACATTCCCGAAGAGGTGCTGGCGCACGAGCGGGAGATTGCTCGTGAACAAGCCCTGCGCGAAGGCAAGCCGGAGAAAATTGTCGACCGCATCGTGGAAGGCCGCTTGAAGAAGTTCAAGAACGAGGTCTGCTTGCTCAACCAGGCCTACATTCGCGACGAAAAAATGACAATTGCCGACCTGCTCAATCAAAACATCGCCGCCATCGGCGAAAACATCGTCATCCGTCGTTTCGTGCGGTGGGAGCTGGGCGAGTTCAGCGCCGTTGACGCCTCGCAAGAGAGTGAATAGCCCGCCCGGAGAACGCAGAGCCAACCCTTCAGGGTTGGCTTTTTGATAGATAGGAGGCGACCATGCCTAAACTGCGCTACAAGCGAATTTTGCTCAAACTGAGTGGGGAGGCGCTGGCGCCTGCCGAGGGGCGAGGCGTGGATCCCAAAACGGCAGAGATATTGGCAAATCGCATCGGTGAAGTCTATCGTTTAGGCGTGCAGGTGGCCGTAGTGATAGGGGCAGGCAACCTGTGGCGAGGCGCTGAAGGGCTGGAGCGGGGGATGGATCGCGCCACAGCCGACTACATGGGCATGTTGGCGACCATGATGAACGCCCTGGCTCTGATGGATGCCATCGAGCGGGCGGGCATTCCTACCCGTGTGCAAAGCGCCATTGAAATGCGCTCGGTGGCCGAGCCGTATATCCGACGACGCGCTATCCGTCACCTGGAAAAAGGACGCGTGGTTATCCTTGGCGGTGGTACTGGCAACCCCTACTTTTCCACCGACACCGCGGCGGCCTTGCGGGCGATGGAAATTGGCGCTGATGTCCTCATCAAGGCCACGAAAGTAGATGGTGTGTACGACGCTGACCCCAAAACCCACCCCAACGCCCGGCGATTCGACAGGCTTCCCTATATCGATGCCCTCAACCGCCGCCTTCAAGTGATGGACGCCACGGCGCTTTCTCTCTGCATGGACAATGATCTCCCCATTCTGGTGCTCAACCTGTGGGATGAAAGTGCCCTGCGGCGCGCGCTGTATGGCGAGCCGGTCGGCACCCTGGTCGCGGGCTAATCTTCTTCTCGCAGAGCCAGTAGTTCATAAACTGGGATGGGGTGACTTTTGCCTTTGGCGTGGAGCGGAGCCACGGCCTGCACGCGCACTGCTTCGGCCACCTGGCGATAGACCGGCGCGCTCAGCAAGATTTGATCGGCGGCGGCGTTTTCCTGAATGCGCTTGGCCGTGTTCACGCTATCGCCAATGGCGGTGTACTCCAGCCGTTTTTCGGTGCCAATGAGGCCCAAAACAGCCTCGCCGGTGTGAATGCCGACTCCGAAATGGAGGTGGAAAGGGGGTGGTAATTCGTCATAAAGCACACGCGCCCGTTCGCGCAACCGCCATGCCGCCCGTACCGCCCGTAAGGCGTGGTCAGGTTGGGGAACGGGGGCGTTGAACCACGCCATCACCGCGTCGCCCATGAATTTGTCGATGGTGCCTTCTTCTTCCAGGATGGCCTCTGCTGCGGCGGCCAGATAACGATTGAGCACGGAAACCAGATCTTCCGGCGACAACCCTTCGCTGAAATGGGTGAAGCCGCGAATGTCGGCAAACAGTACGGTGACTGTCCCTCGTTTGCCCCCTGGCTGGAGGGTTTCGGGATCCAATTGGTCGATGACTTTGGGGGAGACCATCCGCTCGAACAGCGACCGCATGGCTTCCAGACGGCGCTTGTCGGTGAGGTCGTCCAAAACCAGGGTTACCCCTTGGGGTTTGCCAGCCGAGTCGGCCAGGGGGGAGACGTTGAGGTTGAGAAAGATCCGCCCCCGTCCCGGCCATTCTGGCGCAACTTCCAGCCGGGCGATGGTTTGTTCCCCCTGCTTGATGCGCTGAAGATGGGGGCGCAGGACGCTGCTTAGAGGAGCCAACGCTTCGTCCAGCGGCTTCCCGATCAGTTGAGAGGCCGTGTGCCCTAAAATCTTTTCGGCAGCGCGGTTGCAGAGGTTGATCTTGTCTTCCACATCGGCTGTAATCACGCCGCTGGCGATGGAAGCGAAGACGTTGTTCAGCAAGTTCTTCAGTTCGGTGACTTCGGCCAACGTGCGGCGCACCGAAGCAAAGAGGCGGGCGTTTTCCAGCGCCACCGCGGCCTGGTTGGCAAAGGCAGTGAGGATCTCGCGATCCTCTGCCGAGAATACCCCGCTCCGAATACGGTTGTCGGCATAAATCACGCCGGTAATTTCTCCTTTGACCTGGAGTGGTACGCACAGGATGGAGCGCAGGTTATGGAAGATGACGCTTTCCTGCCCTTTGAAGCGGGGGTCTTGCTGGGCATTGGTCGTCAATACAGGGTTGCCTGTATTGACGACCTGGTTGATGACGGTGTGGCTCACCGCGAGATCATCCTTGCCTACGGATTGACGGTCCCAATTGCGGGCGATCTCGGTGCGCAGGCGTCCTTGTTCGTCTTTGAGCATCAGAAAAGCGCGTTCGGCGCCCGTGAGGCGGATGATGGTGTCCATCACAATCCGCAGCACTTCGTCCACTTCCAGCGAGGAATTGACCACTCGCGAAATATCGGCCAGAGCGAACACTCGTTGGCGCTCGTTCTCAAACTGGCGGATTTGGGCTTCCAGTCTTTCCAGCGCTGTGCCCAGATGTTGCACATCGGGAAGCACCCGCGCGGCCTTCCGTGGCGATTGTTTCAGGCTTTGCTCAATCTGGGCTACCAGCGAACGCAGGTAGAGCAACCGTTGTTGTAAGGGAGAAAGCGTCTCTTCGAACATGGTGACCGCCTGAAAACTGGGAGGTCAGTCACTTTGGCGGCGACGAAAGCGCCACCAAACCACCCCAAGCAAGAACAAGGCTGCCAGCCCCAGCAGCAAGGGAACCAACAGCGCCAGCAAAGAAATCGTGGTGGCCAGGAAATCTTCGGCGATGCTCACCGGTGTATGCCCCGCGCCGCCCGTGGCGAGGGTAACCGCCGGACGCACGGCCAGGCTTTTTGTGGCATGCACCGTGCCGGCGACCAACAAACCCACGGCCATCATCAGCACCGGGTGGGCGCGCCCGATTGCCCCGCTGCCCACCGCGAAGGCTATGGCCCCGGCCACAGGACGGACGAAGGTTTGGATGGCGTCGTTGACGTGGTTGATGGCGGGCACCTTGTCGGCGAAAAACTCTACGCCCGCCAACACCGCCAGCAAGCCGATGATGGCTGGGTGGGTGAGGGCGTCCCATGGTGGGGTGAGCGTCAGCAGGTCTGTATAGCGCGCCAGCAGGGCAATCACCAGCAGGGGGATGTAGGCGTTCAGCCCGGCACTGGCTGCGAGGCCGAACGCCGAAAACAGGCCGGAGATCATCGTCCGTGCTCCTCAGCGGGGCAGAGGAAAAGCACCCCAGGTATGGGTCATGGCAAACCGCAAAGCATCGAGCAGGGCGATCTGTGCCATTGCCACCACCCAACCGGCGAACAGCGTGCCGGTCAGGTCGCCCCAGCGGCGGGCGGTGTTTTCGCGGCGTCGCAAGCCGATACCGAACAGGGTGTAGATCAGGGTGAGCAAGAAGACCACATCGCCGGTAGTGACCAAGGCCACGACGTACAGTAGCAGGGGGTTGCCGCTGAGCACAAGGGCGCTGGCCGCGCCGACCAGCGCGAAGGCGGCTACCAGGCGGGTGGTGGTTAGCGCTGGTTGGGCCGTCCATTGCCGCCAGACGGTTTGATGAAAAGCGGCGTAAAGCAGCGCGCCGATGACTATGCCCATCCCGGCGCCGGTGAATAGTCGGAAGACATTGTTGGGAGGATAGAGCACGGTGTGACCGCTCAGGTCGTGAAGGAACGAATTGCCCCCATCGATGACGAAGCACGCGGCTAACAAACCGAGCCCCCAACGCGCCGCGCCGCGCGGAAAAAGGCCATGTCGCGGCGCTCGCCAGGCGAGGAAGAGCCACGTCAACAGCGCGCCGAGGTGCATCCCGGTGTCGCGATAACAAAGCGGCATCTGGCGGCTGCCGAAAAAAGGAGAGTGCGCCGGATTGCGGGCGCATACGGCGTAGGCTATGGCGTCGGCCTTGCCCAGCAGCCCCGGCGGCGTGAAGTACAGCCATCCCGCCAGCAGGAGTGCTCCCGCTGCCAGCCATGGCCAGGACGGTTTGCGCATGAGGATATTATACCTGGGGAAGCGCCTCTGCCCGTAGTGAAAACGCCCCCTCTGCGCGTTTTGCCTTTGCGCGAGGGGGCGTTGCTGGGCTTGCGGTGTCGTCCGAGGGCTTTCTACCCCAAAATCTCTTGTAGCGCTTGGACGTGTTGGGCAAAGGCTGCCCGTCCAGTAGGGGTGATGGCCACGTAGGTGCGGGGGCGGCGGCCAACGAACGTTTTGGTGATGCGGACGTAGCCCGCGTCTTCCAGTTTGCGGAGGTGGGTGGCCAGGTTGCCGTCGGTGACTTCCAGCAGGTCGCGCAGTGCGCCGAATTCCATCTGACTTTCCTCTCCCAGCGCGTTCAGCGCCGCCATAATGCGCAACCGGGTGGGTTGGTGGATGATTGTATCGAAGTCGGACATCGCTCACCTCCAGGCGCGCTGGATATAAGCCCCAGCCGCGAGCAGGCTGCCACCGCCCAGCATCGCCATCCACAGGTTGAAAATGGCCGGCGCGAACAGGTAGCCTGCGATGATGAAGACCGTCACGATCAGCCCTACAACCACGAGGAATCGGCTGTCGAACAACAGCCCGCTGGTGACATAACCCATCATGGCGAACAAGGAAAGCAGCAGGCTCAACTGATTGCCAGTGGTCGGTTGGGCGAATTGCACGATGAGGGCGGCATAGACCAGCCAGGCCAGCCAGAACAGGCCGACGCGCACCCCCACGCGGCTGCGCACGCGCTGGCTCATCCGCCAGCCGATGAGGAACGAAGCGGCAACACCCAGCACGTCCAGCACCAGCCAGATGATTCCGCTGAGGGGGGAGGTCGCGCCGAGGAAGTAAGTGCTTCCAAAGCCTAACAACCAGACCGTTCCCCAAACGAAAAGGTAGTAGGCCGCGCCGCCGTTGGCCAGCGTGCGCTGCACCTGGCGGGCGGTGGTCCGTACCGCTTCCAGGGCTTCTCGGGCCTCTTCGGGTGTTACTGTGGACATTATGCCTCCTGGTTTCTTTCTTGCGCAGTGGACTTTGTAATACAAAGTTATTCTATAGCAAAAAGTTCTTTTTGTCAAGAGAAAGCGGCGAAACGTCCTCTACAGCGCTTTGATCAAATACCACTGCCCGCGTACAAACCCCCGTTGCAGGTAATACTGCCGCGTGCCCACCGCGGCGATGACGGCCACCTTGCGGAAGCCCGCCGTGCGGGCGATGCGGTCGGCCTCGGCCAGCAGGCGGGTGCCCAGGCCAATGTGCTGGGCTGCGCCGTGCTGCTCTGCCCCCACCGGCAGCGACTGGCCGTAAACATGCACTTCGCGGATGAGGGCCGCGCCGGCCAGGTCGGCTTCCATCCCCACCGGCGGCGCCTCGGGGCGGGGCAGCGAAAGCCGCAGGAAGCCCGCCAAGCGGTCGTCGGGGGTGACGAATTGCAGGAAATGCTCCTCGGCGTAAGCGGCGGTGTAGGTGAAATCCTCCAGCCGTAGCAGGTCAGGCTTTACGGGCTGGCCGCGCACCTCGCGGCAGCGGATGCAGCGGCAACGGGTGCCGCGGCGCGCCATCTCGGCGAGCACATCCTGCCGCAAACTGGTGCGCTTGTTCCCCGCCACGACGTGCGTGGAAGGGATGTCGCGAATCACCCGGTTGATGCGGCAGTAGGGCGGCACGGTGGCCTTCAAGTCGGCCAGCAGGTCAATCAGGGTTTCGGTGGTATAGGGCGTGTATTCCCCTCGCTGCCAGAAGGCGTGGAGTTCGGTGTTGGGCAGCAACTGGGTGGGGTAGATTTTGAGTTCGTCGGGGCACAGGCCCTGCCACAGGCGGGCAAAATCGGCGCGGTCGCTTGCCGGCGTCGCCCCCAGCAGGTTGGGCATCCAGTGGGCGACGATTTTGAACCCTGCCGCCCGCAGCAGCGCGGCGGCGCGCAGGTTGTCTTCCACGGTGTGGCCGCGCTTGTTGAGGGCCAAAATGCGGTCGTCCATGCTCTGGAAGCCGATTTGCACCTTGGTGACGCCCAGTTCCCGCAGGCGGCGCAGGGCGCGGGGGGTGATGTGGTCGGGGCGGGTTTCCACCACCAGGCCGACGTTGCGGTGACGGGCGGTTTCGTTGTGGCGCTGGGCGGCTTCCAGGTCGGGGGCGCGGCATTCGCCTTCTTGCCGCCAGGCGGGAGGGCAATCGTCGGCGTTGAGGGCGTCGAACAGGCGGCGGATGAACCAGGTCTGGTAGTCCTTGGGGTAGGCCGTCCACGTGCCGCCGAGCACCAGCAGTTCGATTTTGTCGGTAGGGTGGCCGACGGCCTCCAGCGCGGCCAGGCGGGCGCGCACCTGGGTGTAGGGGTCGAAGGCGTGCATCAGCGCCCGCTGGGCGCCCGGCTCGTCGGGCAGGTAACTTTTCGGCATACGGGCATCGTCGGGGCAGAACACGCACTCGCCGGGGCAGGGGTAGGGCTTGGTGAGCACGGTGACCACGGTGACGCCCGAAAGCGAGCGCACCGGCTTCAGGCGGATGCGCGCCAGCAGGTCGGGGTCGGCCTCCCAAACGCCCTCGGCCACCAGGCGGCGGTAGGCCGCCACCAAGGCGCTCTTGCTCAGCAGCCCCCGCGGCAGCGGGTGGCGCTTGATGGCCGTCATCACGTCCATGCCGTCGCGGATGGCTTGGAGAGCCTGGACGGCCTGGGTAAAGGTTTCGGGAGGAAGCGAGGCGCGGTTCATAACACACCGGGGGCGCAAGGAGTGAGGGTTACCCCACCAACACAACCACCACCCGTCGCGGGCCGTGGACGCCTAAGGTGAGGGTCATCTCGATGTCGGCGGTGCGGGAGGGGCCGGTGATGATGGCGGTCATCCCGGCGGCGGCCAGGTCGAGCCGCCGGAGGGCCGTGGTCAGGTCGGGCACGATGTCGCCGCGACGCAGCACGGCGATGTGGATTTCCGGCAGCAGCGATGCGGCCTGGGGACGGCCTGCGCCGGAGGGCACCACGATGCTGCCGGTGGCGGCAATGCCCAGGGCCGCGCCGGTCAATCCCACCCGGCAGGCGGCGGGCTCGCCGTGGCAAAAGGCGATGCCTGCTCGCTGCAGCGCTGCCGTGACCTCGGCGGGCAGGTGCTCCGGTGCCCAGGCCAGCACCTCGGTCACCTCTTCACGCTGCAAAAAGCGCACGATGGCCTCTCCGGCGGTGGTCATGTCGGGCGCGGGGAGGATTTCGCCGTCGAGGGCGGTGAGGCGAGTGGCGAATGGCGAATTGCGAGTTGCGAATTGCGAATGGCGAATGGCGAATGGCGGTTCCTCATTCGCAATTCCTGATTCTTCATTCGCTATCCCTAATTCCTCATTCGTAATTCCTGATTCTTCATTCGCAATTCCTGTTTCCTCACTCACCCCCACCCCTTGCAGGAAGGGGATGGGCAAGAGGCGCGCCAACAGGGGCGTGGCGGCGGCCAACAGCCGTTGTGCCCGGCGGAAGAGGTGCGGACGGGTGGCAAGCCGGGCGTAGAGCGCCAGAAAGGAGCGGAAAGGAGGGGCGTGGCGAGTAGCGAATAGCGAATGGCGAGTAGCGAATAGCGAATGGCGAGTAGCGGGTGGCGAATGGCGAGTGGCGGGTTGGGGGGCGCGGGCGCGCAGGATGAGTTCCGGCAGGGGCACTTCCACCGGGCAGGCTTCGGCGCACGCCCCGCACAGGGTGCAGAGGTAGGGCAGGTTGCCGAATTTTTCGGAGCCGAACAGCCCTGGCGAGATCACGATGCCGATCGGGCCGGGGTAGGGAGTGGGTTCGCCATGGCGTCCGACATAGGCGTGCCCGCCGATTTCGCGGAACACCGGACAGGCGTTCAGACACGCGCCGCAGCGAATGCAGCGCAGCGCGTCGGCCAGAGGCGTTTGCGCCAGGCGTTGGCGGCCATTGTCCACGATGACGAGATGCCGCTCCTCGGGGCCATCTTCGCCCGCCCGGCGCGGGCCGTGGATCAGGGTGGTGTAGACGGTCAGATCCTGCCCGGTGGCCGAGCGGGGCAGCAGTTCCAGCATCAACGCCAGGTCCTCCGGCGTGCGCACCAGCCGCTCGGCGCCCATCACCGCGATGTGCACCCGCGGCAGGGTGGTCACCATGCGCCCGTTGCCCTCGTTGGTGACGATGCAGATGCCGCCGGTGTCGGCGATGCCGAAGTTGACGCCGCTGATGCCGACGTCGGCCTGGAGGAAGACTTCCCGCAGGTGGCGGCGGGCGGTGGCGGTCATCGCGGCGACGTCTTCGGTGTAGGGCATTCCCAGCAGGTCGTGGAAGGTTTGAGCCACCTCCTGGCGGCGGAGGTGCACGGCGGGGGTGATGATGTGCGCCGGGCGTTCGTGGCGCAACTGCACGATGAACTCGCCGAGATCGGTTTCCACCACGCGGTGCCCGGCGGCCTCCAGGGCGGCGTTGAGGGCGATTTCCTCCGTGACCATAGATTTGGATTTGGCGACCAGGCGCGGCGCAGGCCCCTGGGCGGCCACGATGTCTAAGATGATGCGGCGGGCTTCGGCGGCATCGGCGGCCTGGTGCACGATGAAGCCGTTGGCACGCGCGCGGGCGACGAAGCGCGTCAGCACTTCGTCCCAATGCGCGAGGATGTCGGCGCGCACCTCGGCGGCGCGGCCGCGCATGACCTCCCACGGCTCCGGCAGGGTGGCGTGGGCGCGCTCGCGGGCGGCGCGGCGGCGCTCGGCGTTGGCGTCCAGGGCCGCTTGCAGCGCCTCATCGGCCAGGGCTTTGCGGACGGCTTGGCGGAGAGCGTCCATCGTTTACCCTTTTTGCCAGGTCTCGCCCAGCACCTCGGCGATGTGCAGCATCCGGGTAGGCACACCGGCGCGCCGCAGGCCACCCTGGATGTGCAGCAGGCAACTGGGGTCGGCGGTCAGGCAGTAGTCGGCCTGGGTGGCGGCAATGTTGGCGACTTTGCGTTCCAGCATGGCGTGGGCAATTTCGGGGAATTCCGCCGAGAACACGCCGCCAAAGCCGCAGCACTCGTCGGCGTGGGGCAGTTCTACGAACGCCGCGCCGTGCAGCGCAGCGATGAGCGCCCGCGGCTGGCGGTCCACCCCCAAGGCGCGCAGCAGGTGGCAGGAGGGGTGGTAGGTGATACGATAGGGGAAACGCACGCCCAGGTCGGTGACGCCGAGCACATCCACCAGAAACTCGGTGAATTCGTAGGTGCGGGCGGCCAGCGCCCGGGCGCGAGGTAGCCAGGCCGGGTCGTCGGCGAACAGGTCGGCGTAGTGATGACGGATCATCGCGGTGCACGAACCGGCGAGCAGCACCACCGGTACATCGCCGGCGGCTTCCAACACCCCGATGGTGTGCCGCGCCATGCGGCGGGCGTCTTCCCAGTCACCGGCGTTGAACGCCGGTTGGCCGCAGCAGGTCAGCCCGCGGGGGATGAGCACCTCAGCGCCGGCGCGTTGCAGCGCCCGCACCGCCCCCTGGATGATGCTTTCCCGAAACGTGCCTGCTAAGCAGGTGCCGAAGAGGAGCACTTTCATGGCTTGACGTAGACGTCGTACTGCAAAATGTATTTGCCGGGCGGATAAGCGCTTTGGCCGTCGTTGACCGTGCGGGTGAACTGAGCCGTAATCGTCAGGTGGTGTTCGCCCACCGGCCAATCCTTCAAAATGGCATACACCAGGCGGCAGGCCATGCCGTTTTTGGCCTGGTAGTCGTAGGTCGCTAAGGCTTGCGGGGGGAGGGTGTGACCGTCCAGGTCGAAGGTCAGGTCGATGGAGGTGAAGTTGTCGTCGAGGGTGGTCTTGTCCTTGGCGCACCAGCCGTATGACCAGACGGTGGGCTGGGTGGGGTCGTCCAGGGCGATGGTGTAGGTGATGGTGCCGGGGTGGGCAAAGTCCTCGGCGGTTGCTTTTTGGCGCGCCAGGTTTTCGAGGAAGGGCGTGCCGCTCAGCAAGTAGCCCTGGGCCTGGTCGGCGGCGACCAGCGTCGGCGGGCCGGAGGGTGTAATGCCAGCGCCTGCCGGGTTGAGGATGGCCTGCTCGGCGGTTTGGAGCACGACGTCGCCCTTGGCCAGCAGGGTTTGCGGCGTGAGCGGCACGCGCAAGGTAGGCTGCACGCCCTGGCCTTCCAGAAAGAGCGAGCCATCGGGGTTGACGAAGCGCCCGGTGGGGATCTGCAGCGAGAGGCCGGTTGGCATCTTGAATTGGCCGCGCGAGACCTCGGCTTCGGTGCCTGCGGTGGGGTATTCGCCCACCACGATGGCGCCCGGCACCTTGCTGAAGCCGTAGGCCTCCAGTTCGCAGGCGCTGTAGCACCCCGGCCCCACGAGTACGGCCATCTTGTCGAAGTGATAGATGTGCTCGTTGGGCAGGAATTTCTCCGGCTCGCCCTCCGGCTCGAATTTGCCGGTTTTGTCGCTGTAGTATTCCAGTTGGCCGAGAGTGATCTCTTGGTCGGTAAAGAAACCGGCCAGCCCTAAGGGCGCGCCGCCGCGGTTGTAGCGCATGTCGATGATCAGGCCGGGGACTTTGCGCGCCTCAAACTGCTTCAGCGCCCGCTCGAAGAGGCGGATGATGAGGTTGAGGTCGTCGTAGTTGGAGTTGATGCGGATGTAGCCGATGCCGGAATCCAGCACCCGGTAATCGACCGGCAAGTAGGTTTCTTTGGGGGCGTTGTGGTAGATGGAGGTGTAATTGAAACTTTCTCGTTCGGGGATGGCCGTCAGGGAAACGGTTTGTGGGGTGTCTTCGTTGGGGTTGATGAAGGTCACCGTGGCGACATCGCCGGGATGGGCGCGCAGCAGGTAGCGGGCTTGCTGGTAGCGCAAAGCCCATTCGGTGGAAAGGGGCAGCGCCCACGGCTTGACCTTTTTGACGGCCTCGGCCACCGGCTCGCCGTTGAATTCGGTGAGAATCGCGCCGCGTTTCATCCCGGCCTGGGCTGCGGGGCCGTCGGGCAAGACGTACACCACCAGGTAGCGCCCATCGTCCATTTGGCGGATGGCAAAGCCGTAACCGCCGCCGACTTCGTCGAGGAACAGGCGGTAGCCGTATTCCGTCATGCTGAGGCCGACGTGCCCATCTTTGAACGCCCAGGTGAAATCGCGCAGCGCCAGCCAGTAGGCGTTGGGGTTGTTGTCTTTCTCGGCCTGGACGACGCGCGGGCGGATGTCGCGGTAAAGTGCATCCCAATCCGGCTGCTTGTTGGGGAAGCCGTTGAAAGCGTACTCTTTGCGGGCAATGGCAAACATTTTGTCGAAGGCTTCGGTGAAGGTGTCGTGGGAAAAATCCTTCACCGCGACGTCCTGCGGCTCGTAGAGGGTGAGATTGGCCACGCGAGGGTGGGTGAATTTGAACGGCTTTTGGTCCAGATCGACGATGGTGTAGCCCGCAGGGATGGGTGCCACCGGGTCGTCGGCGGTGAAGAGCAGGCCATCTTTGCCGAAGCCCACCGGGAATTGCTGAGCATCATCGGGTGCCCAGACGACCAGTTTGCCGCCGATGACCTCGTCCTGGTTTTCGGAGTCGGTCTTGACGGAAGCGAGGTAGGAAGGCCACCCGTAGGAGCGGTCGTCGCCCACCGAGTAGGGGCCGCCGGTCAGGTTAGGCCAGTAGGCCACGGCGAAAATCTGCACGCCCTGGTCGCTGTGTCCGTTGTTGTCCACGTCGGCGGGATGGCCTTCGGGTTGGGCAGGCAGTTCGATTTCGTAGGTCCCCTTTTTGGCTTTCGGGTCCAGTTTGAGGTAGCCCAGCACTTGTGAGGTGACGGGGATTTCCCAATCGCGGTTGCGGGTGACGAAGCCGTACATATCCACCAGCGCGACGGCGTGCTCGACGTAGTAGGTGGTGATAATGTCGTTGGTGTAGGTGAACGACCCTGTGATTTTGACCACGCCTGTGGTGGGGGTGGCCGACGCGGGCGGAATGGTGGCGGTTGCCGCCGTGGAGGTGGGGGGCGGGGCGGTGGTCGTAGGTTGGGGGAGCGGGGTTGCCGGGCCGCAGGCGGTCAGGAACAGGACCAACATCCCTGCCAAAAGAAAGCCGAAGCGTGAACGGTGCATCGAAGCCTCCGGGAAGAAATGTGCTCTGAGGGCGCAACGAATTTGCCGAGCGCGGCCCTGGCTACCCTCAGGGCAGCCAGTGCCCGTGCGTTGCTCCATTATACTGGGTGCAAGCAAATGTCGTAGAAGCACTTTTCAGGATCTCACCCCTCCCCCGCCGCCTACGGCGGCCTCCCCCTCCCCTCCCTTCAGTAAGGGAGGGGAGGGGGAAGGCGGAGGCTCGCCTGGAGCGTTAGCAGAGGGCGAGCCTTCGCCAGGGGGGAGGGGAGAGATCAAGCCTCGGAATGCCCTTTCTACAACATTTGAGTGCTCCCGTGCGTTGCTCCATTATACTCGCCTCGGGTGAAAGCGTTTATAATCATGGCAAGGCGGTGGCGCTTCTCGGAGCCTGCGCCCGAAAGCCCTTCGCATTTTCCCACCTTTGGAGGATGTATGCCCCTGATGACCACGACTTTACCCAACGGCCTGACCGTGATGCTGAAGGAAATCCACACCGCGCCCATCATCAGCCATTGGGTGTGGTATCGGGTGGGCTCGCGCGACGAAATCCCCGGCATCACCGGCGTCAGCCATTGGGTGGAGCACATGCAGTTCAAAGGCACGCCGCGCTTCCCCGCCGGTGTGCTCGACAAGGCGATTTCCCGCACCGGCGGGACGTGGAATGCCTTTACTTACCTGGACTGGACGACTTTTTTCGAGACCATGCCCGCCGACCAAATTCAACTGGCGCTGGAACTTGAGGCCGACCGCATGGTCAACAGCGCCTTCGATCCCCAGGAAGTGGCTTCCGAGCGCACGGTGGTCATCTCCGAGCGGCAGGGCAACGAAAACGAGCCCACTTTTCAATTGGCGGAAGAGGTGCAGGCCGCGGCCTTTCGGGTGCATCCCTACCACCACGAGGTCATCGGCGACCTGGCCGACCTGCAAACCATGACCCGCGACGACCTCTACCGCCACTATCGCACCTACTACATCCCCAACAACGCGGTGTTGGCCATCGCGGGCGACTTCCAGGCCGAAGCCATGTTGCAACGCGTGCAGGAAATCTACGGCAGCATCCCTGCGGGGGAAGAACCACCCCGCCGTATCCGCCCGGAACCGCCCCAGCGCGGCGAGCGCCGTGTCACCGTGGAGGGGCCCGGCGAAACCACCTTCCTCCAGGTGGCTTACCATGCCCCCAACGCCACTCACCCCGACTTTTTCCCCCTGCTGGCCGCCGACAGCCTGCTTTCCGGCCCCACCAACCTCAACCTTTTCAGCAACGGCCTGACCAACAAGACCTCTCGCCTCTATCGCGCCTTGGTCGATGCCGAGTACGCCGTCAACGTGGGTGGCGTGCTCCATCCGACCATTGACCCCTACCTTTACACTTTGCACGCCATCGTGCATCCCCGCCGCACGGCTACCGAAACCTTGCAGGTGATGGACGATGAGATCGCCCGTCTGCAAGACGCCCCGCCGAACGCCGACGAACTTCAGCGGGCGCTGAAGCAGGCGCGCGCCTTGTTCGCTTACGGCAGTGAAAGCATCTCCAATCAGGCGTTTTGGATGGGCTACGCCAGCATGTTTGCCGATTACGGCTGGTACGAGCACTTCCTCGATCGTCTCGCTGCCGTCACGCCGGACGACGTCCAGCGGGTGGCGCAAACCTACCTGCGCCCGCAAAACCGCGTCGTGGGTGTGTACCTCCCCACCGGAGGAGCAGGCGCATGACCTCGCCTTGCCCCTCTGCTTCCCCTGCCGAGGTGGATGCTGCCCTGCGCCGCGAACTGCTCGCCTTTTTGGGGCAATTCATTACCGAGCACAAGCGCCGCAAGATCGCCGAGGTGCTCCGTTGGCGAACGCGCTACCTCACTTTCCTGTTGGAAGACATCTACCAGCCGCAAAACGCCAGCGCCACCCTGCGCACCGCCGACGCGCTGGGCATTCAGGACGTCTACATTGCCGAAAATTGGAATGCCTACAAGGTCAACCCCGACGTCGCGCTGGGCGCGCACAAATGGGTGGATTTGCACCGCTTTCGCACCCCGGCGGCTCGTGTCAACCCCGAGGGGTTGGATGCGCAACATGAAATGCCCGCCGAGTTCCCCGCCACCGCCGAGGCGCTGGCCTGCCTGCGGCAGCAAGGCTACTGGCTGGTCGCTACCACGCCCCACGCCGACGCCTGGAGCCCTTATGACTTGCCCATCGACCGGCCGGTGGCGTTTCTCTTTGGCAACGAGCGCGAGGGCCTCAGCCCCTACGCTCTTCGACATGCCGATGCCCATCTGCGCCTGCCGATGTACGGTTTCGTGGAGAGTTTCAATATCTCGGTCAGCGTGGCCATCACCTTGGCCGTGGTGCGCGAGCGGCTCAACCGATCTTCCATCCCCTGGCCGCTCAGCGCGGAGGAACAAGAGGCACTCACCCTGCAGTGGTATCGCCGTATCCTGG
>JALSPT010000039.1 GCA_026985785.1 Anaerolineales bacterium | reverse complement strand
GGTGACCGATGGCGTAGCCACCGCTGCGGCCTCTTGGGGCGCGGGGAAATCCCAGAACAAGGGAATGGTTTGTTGCGGGTCGGGCGAGGTAGCGACAATGAGATCATACCCCTCGCCCGGCACAGAGACCGGCAGGGCCCCTCGCGGCGGAATTTCTCGGAAGAGCAGCCGCGCGGCCACTTCGACGAAAGGTGGAGCCTTGCTGTAAAGGCCGTAGTAGGCCGAAACCTTGGAAATATCGGTGGCGTCCAGATAATACGGCGCGTTGAAGGCAAAGACCACAACGTGCTTGTTTTGCAGCAAATCCGGGCGTTGGTTGAGCAAGCGGCGGAAGGCCGCCGAGGCCGGACGCCGGGGGTCGACGTCCAGCAAGCCTACCACGATCCAATCGGCGCGCCGAAAGGCAAGCGGGACGTTGGGGCGGTTGGAGGGCTTGTCCAGCCAGGCTTCCAAATCCTCAAAGGTTAGCGTAAGGAAGTCCTGTGCTCTCACCTGCTCGCCGCCTTCGGGGCCATAGAGGCGCAAAAGCGCTTCCAGAAAAGCAGTTGGCGAGAGCGCCTCCTGCGGAGGGCAGTTGGGGCATGTTTGGTAAGTTTGACTGTCGGAGAGCAGCAGGATGCGTTCCCCGCGCTGGGGTGGTGAGGGCAAAACACTTTCCAGATCAGCAGGGGCTGGGGAAATCAGAGTGGCTGCCTGTTGAGCGACCTGGAAGACGACGTCCTGCCCCTGTCCCAAAATCGTCAGAGACTCCGGGCGAGGGTGAGCGTTGCTGTAAGTGAAGTGCCCAAACAGGCGGCACTTCAAGGTGAGGATGTTTAAAGCAGCGGCGTCCACGCGTTGGGCAAAGGCCGGATCGCCGCGGTATTTTTGGGCAAGGTCACGCCAGGTGTTGAGCACTGTGGTGAGATGGTCGGGATCGGCGGGGTCTTGAAAGCCGTTGCCCAGGTAGAGCAAATCGTTTCCTGCCAGCAGAGCATTGCGGGCCACCAAAAAGGCGTTAAAACGTTCCTGCGTGGGGTCGTAAAAACGACGGATGGCCGTGCTGCCCAAGTCATCGCTGACGGTAACACCGCCGGCCTTGCGCCAGGCGGCAAACGACGGAAGCGCCATCAATTGAGCAAAAGCCTGGGGGTCGAGGCTCACGGGGCGCGTAGTAGCACGAATGTTGCCTTGGAAACCCTGGTAACGGATGTGGGATACCAGCAACCCATCGGTCACCATGGCCGGGTCGGGAGCATTGCCGGTGACGGCGAAAAACGGCGCCAGTTCGATCTGCTTGAGTTGCTCCAGCGACTTACGCACGGTGGCGACTTCTTCGGCTGGCGAGCGGTCGGAGCCCGTGTAACCGGGGAAATGCTTGACCACCACAGCCACATGCCCGCTGCTGCCCTGGTGGATGCCTTGGATGTAGGCCTGCCCCATGCGTCCCACCCAGTAAGGGTCGCCTCCGAAGGTATCAATGCCCAAATCACCGGGGCTGCCGGGATGTGGCGTAGCGGCGACGTCCAGCGGGGGGCCGAGGAGCAGGTTCAATCCCAGAGCCGCTGCCTCGCGCCCCAAAATTTCGCCCACTGCCCGCGCCAGATCGGGATTCCATGTAGCGCCGATAGCCATTGGACTGGGAAGCGGCGTCATGCCGTTTAGGATCTGGTCGTATGGGATGCCATCCCCGTCCTGGGTGGTGGCAATGAAAAGAGGCACATAGGGGGAATAATGAGGTGTGGCAGCGTCGGGTTCGGTAAAGACCCGCAGTGCCCCAAGCCAGGCATTTTTCTGGAGATCGGCGATCTCAGTTTGCAGCGCGATGGGGGCTTTTTCGCCTCCGGGAACATTCCCATTGGCGCGCAGGAGCACTACCCCACCGATATGGGCCTCTCTGATCAATCGAGCAATCGGAGAATCCTCAGCAACGGCGTCACCCTGAAAGGTGACCAAGAGGAGTTGCCCCACTCGCTCTTCTGGCGACATGCGCGCAAGAACTCGGCGTGCGCAATCTTCCGGCGCCGCGGCTTGGGCAACTTGTGTTTTCTCCCTGCTCAACGAGAAAGGCAACCAAATGACCAGCAGCAAAAGCAGGTGTAGGGCTTTTCGTACTGAGGGCGAAGGGCGCATTCTTCTCCTTGGTCTGTGTGGGTGAGGGGTAGGAAATGGCTATACGAAATCCCTGCCCGCCTTCAACAAATCCAGGCTATGCGAAGTGCCGCGCCTGTTCCATTGACTCCGCCCAGAAGGCTTCTCGCACTGCCTGGGCGGTTTGGGGCAAATCGGTAAAGATGCCATCCACGCCCCACGCAAACAGGCGAGCCATCTCCTCCGCATCGTTGACTGTAAACACCACCACTCGCTTGCCCTGGCCGTGCCATCGGCGAATACGCTCCGGCGTAACCAAGGCGCGATGGGGCTCAATAAGGCTGTGCGCTACACGGTGGCGAAAAAGCGCATACAACCACAACCGCCGCGGATTCACCAAAAAACCAACCGGCACCTGCGGCAAACGCCCTCTAAAGCGAAGTAGAGCAATGGGGTTGAACGAGGAAACCCACACGCGGTGTGATACATTCAACTGCACAATGAGATCAGCCACTCGTTCTGGCAAGTCGTCCCATGGGGCTGCGTAGTTGGTCAATTCAATGTTCACCGGCACTTCAGGCGCAATAACCTGTAACACCGTTTCCAACAACGGGATCCCTTCTGTCTCAGAAACATTCTGCCCACGCACGCGCAACGCTTGTAAGGCCGGCCAATCCATTTTGCGCACTGCTCCGTGGCCGTTCGTCGTGCGGTCAACCGTGTTATCGTGCATGACCACAATGTGGCCATCGCGAGTGAGTTTGGCGTCCAATTCCACCGCATCGGCGTGCTGTGCAACGGCAAGTCGGAAAGCCGCCAAAGTATTCTCCGGAGCATCGTGGGAGGCTCCGCGATGAGCAATAATGAACGGACGCGGCAACGTCTCCAAAAGCGCAGACATTTCACAAATCCACAAAATAGGCCTCGGCAGCCTGGTCGATAAGTTCGCGGCTCATCGCAGGTTCAATACCTCGATAGCGGGCAATATCCACAATCTGGTCGCAAATATCGCGCGGGTGCGAGGCACGCAATTTGCGCCCTCGTTTGATATACCATTCCTGCAGAAGATACGCCAGGCCTTGATCGCTGTAAGCCACACCTTTGGCGCGAGCAACCCGGCGGAAGATCTCGCGATATTCCCCATACGATGGATCGCCGATGTAGATTTTGTGGCGCAGCCGCCGCAAAAAAGCCTCGTCCACCAGGTCGCGGGGAGGCAGGTTGGTGGAAAAAACCACCAGGACGTCGAAAGGCACCTCGATTTTGCGACCGGTATGCAAAGTGAGGTAGTCGATCCGGTTTTCCAGCGGCACGATCCACCGGTTGAGCAAATCCCGCGGGCGCACCTGCTGGCGACCAAAGTCGTCAACCAACAAAATGCCACCATTGGCCTTGACCTGCACGGGCGCCTGGTAGAACTTGTTGACATCGTCGAAAATCAAGTCCAGATTGGCCAAGGTCAATTCACCGCCCACCATGATGAAAGGGCGGTGGATGCGCACCCAGCGCGGATCGCGGCGCTTGGTGGCACGCAGAGAGCCAGTGCCCCGGGTGGTGGTATCCTGCTCGGGAGCGAGTTTATGGTTGACCGAGTCGTACAGGGTGACCACCTGCCCATCCACATACAAAGCGTAGGGGATGTAAATGGATTCGGCCAGCACCATATTGCCAATGGCACGGGCAATGGTGGTTTTGCCGTTGCCCGGGGGGCCGTACAGGAAAATAGAGGCCCCCGAGTTGACCGCGGGGCCAATCCGATGGAAGGTTTTTTCCGACAACACCAACTGACTCAATGCCTTGCGCATCACCCGCGGCGTCACCAACATGCGCGAGCGGCTTTGCTTGCGCATCGCGTCGTTGTAAACGTGCAGCGGCACCGGCGCCGGGCCCGCATACTGGCTGCGCGCCAACGCCTCTCGCGCCCGGTGCAGCCCGCCCTCCGTGATGGCATATTCGTACACACCAGACCCCAAACCGCCGCGCGAGGCTTTGACTTCGACCATCTTCTCCCGTTTCAAGGTCTCCAACAGTTGATCCACCAGACCCGCAAACGGCAGTGCCACGGCCTCCGCGATATCGTAGCCGGTCAGGTATCCCTGAAAATACAAAATTTTCAAAACCAGGTCCTGAAGCCAGAGTGCCGAAAGGCCGGTATCCTCCAGGCGAGTAATGGGTGGGGGAACAAACCCCCGTGCAGCAATTGAAGCGGTCATGCCAACCTCCGCGAAGAACTAAACTAAAATGCTGCCCTCATTATAGCAGGTCGGGGGCTATCATCGAAGCCAGCCA
>JALSPT010000038.1 GCA_026985785.1 Anaerolineales bacterium | reverse complement strand
CCTCGGTGGCCGAGGGGCAGCCGCGGGTGCTGGAAACCTTCACCTTCCCCCGCCAGCAAAGCCGCGAGGGGCTGTGCCTGGCCGATTATTTCGCCCCGGTGGATTCGGGCGTGATGGATGTCGTGGCTTTCCAGGTGGTCACCGTGGGGCCGGAGGCCACGGCGCGCTTCGATGCCTTGCAAGAAGCCGGGGAGTACACCGAGGCGTACTTCCTCCACGGCCTCGCGGTGCAGACCGCGGAGGCAACCGCCGAGTTCGTCCACCGCCACATCCGCCGGGAACTCGGCCTGCCCGCCGACCGCGGCAAACGCTATTCGTGGGGCTACCCGGCCATCCCCGACCTGGAAGACCACGCCAAAGTGTTTCGCCTGCTGCCCGCCGAAAGCGCATTAGGAATGCGCCTCACCCCCGCGTACCAGTTGGTGCCGGAACAATCCACCGCCGCCATCGTAGTGCACCACCCCGCGGCGAAGTATTTTGCAGTGCGTTGAGTTTTGGAGTGCGGCATCGTGATGCCGCTTTCCAAAGCGGCGACTTGTCGCCGCACTCCAAAAGAGGTGACTTGTGAAACACTGGCCTCATGCACCCGCGCATTGGCTTTTTCAGCCCGGCATTTACCTGGTCACGGCTGCTACCTATCGCCGTGTACCGCATTTGAACACTTCTACGCGTAAAGATTTCTTCCAAGAAGCGTTATTCACTGTGGCGGAAGAGTTTGGTTGGCAACTGCACGCGTGGGCTATCCTCAATGAGCATTATCACTTCATCGCAGCTTCACCGGATGATGCTACCACGTTACGCCGTTTCATTGGTAAGTTGCACATGACTACGGCAAAGGCTTTTAACAAGGAAGATGGGCAGCCGGGACGGCGCGTGTGGTTCCAGTATTGGGAGTCACTCATCACTTTTCAGCGGTCGTATCTGGCACGCTTGCGTTATGTCAATCAAAATCCTGTCAAGCATGGGTTGGTACAAGATGCGCTGCAGTACCCTTGGTGTTCAGCGCGTTGGTTTATTGAGAATGCTCCCCAATCTTTGGTGCAGGTTGTCAGCAGTTTCAAAATCGACCGTGTAAAAGTCCACGAGCCAGTGTAATTTCGGAGTGCGGCATCGTGATGCCGCTTTCCAAAGCGGCGACTTGTCGCCGCACTCCAAAATCAGTTGACGTCCCGGGGCTGCAGCACCAATTGGATACCTGCAAGGATTTGCTCCACGCGCTTAGGTGACAAAGCGCCGATGCGTGCCCCCAGTTGGCGCTTGTCCACAGTGAAAATCTGCGAGGCATTGACTACGCTGCGTTTGGGCAGCCCTCCTTCGCCTTTTTCGAGCAAGATATTGCCCGGTGCTTGCGCCCGGCGAAGGTTGGAGGTGAGGGCACAGACGACGACGGTGCGGATGCGGCTTTGGTTGAACAGGTTGTTCTGCACGACGACGCAGGGATGCCGGTAGGCCGGTTCCGAGCCTACTGGCTCGCCGAAATCGACCCAGTAGATTTCACCCTGACGGATTACCATCGTTCCGTCACCTGGCGTTGCGCACGCTGGGCGGCCTGCAGCAATTGGGCTTCATCTCCTGAAGGCCCCTTGGCGTAGGCGGCATTGAGTGCTTCCAGCAGGTGCTGGTTTTCCAGGCGGCGGAGATATTCTTCTACCGCGGTTGCGAAAATCTGGCTGCGGGAAAGGCGCTGTTTCTTTGCTAACGCCTCGACCTCGGCCAGCAGAGTTTTCGAAATGGAAATAGAAGTTCTGGTTTTCATTCTTCTTCCCTTGCGTACGGTGTGATAATAGGTATTACGCTCTTTATGAGATTATACCACATTCCCAGATGTGACGAGGCTACCATGACACCTTCTAAATTCCGCCAATTGCTCGCTTCGGGAAAGCCCATCCTCCTCGACGGGGCGATGGGCACGCTGCTGCACGAACAGGGCGTGCCGATGGATGGCTGCTTTGCCGAACTCAACCTGACCCAACCGGCGCTAGTGGCCGATGCGCACCGCCGCTACATCGAAGCCGGGGCGCAGGTCATCCTCACCAACACCTTCGGCGCCAACCGATACCGCCTGGCCGAACACGGCCTGGAAGACAAAGTGGCCGAAATCAACCGCGCCGCGGTGGAACTGGCGCGGCGGGTGGTGCTGGCCTCGTTTCAAGACGTGCTGATTGCAGGCGACGTCGGCCCGTTGGGCGTGCGCCTGGCCCCCTTTGGGCGCGTCCAGCCCGAGGAGGCGCGGGAAGCCTTCCGGGAGCAGATCGGCGCGCTGGCCGAAGCCGGGGTGGACTTGATCGTCATCGAAACCATGAGCGACCTTTACGAGGTGCGCGAGGCGGTGGCCGCGGCGCGCGAAGTGGCGCCCAGCCTCCCCGTGGTGGCCTCGCTAACCTTTACCCGCGACGATGTCACCCTGCTGGGCGACCCGCCGGAAAAAGTGGCGCGCGCGCTGCTGGATTACGGCGTGGATGTGCTCGGTGCGAACTGCGCTGGCGGCCCGGCGCAGTTACTCCGCATTTTGCGGCGGATGCGGAAAGTCGCCCCCCAGGCACGCTTCTGGATCAAACCCAACGCCGGTTGGCCGGAGCGCCTGCCCGACGGGCGCATCGCCTATCCCGCCGGGGCGTCATACTTTGGCGACTACGCCCGCCAGTTCGCCAAAGCAGGGGCATCCCTGGTGGGCGGCTGCTGCGGCACCGGCCCGGAGCACATCAAAGCGATGGGCGAGAGCCTGGCCGCACTACCGCCGGTGCTGCACCTGGAAGTAGAAACGCCGCCGACAGCATCTCCGGAGGAAACCCCTACACCGACCGAAGCCGCCCCCAGCCGTCTGGCGCAGAAACTGGCAGCCGGTGAGTTCGTGGTGGCAGTAGAGGTACACCCGCCGCGCGGTTTTTCGGCGCACAAGGTGTTGGCCGCGGCGCACTTGCTGGCCGAGGTGGGCGCCGACGTGCTGGATGTGGCCGACAGCCCGATGGCGCGCATGCGGATGAGCCCCTGGGCGGTGTGTCACCTCATCCAGCGCCAGGTGGGCATCGAAACCACGCTGCACTTTCCCACCCGCGGGCGCAATTTGCTGCGGGTGCAGGGCGATCTGCTCGCCGCCCACGCCCTCGGCATCCGCAACGTCTTCGTCGTGATGGGCGACCCAACGGCCATCGGCGACTACCCCGAAGCCATGGACAACTACGACCTGGTGCCCTCCGGCCTGATCAAACTCATCAAGCAGAAATTCAACGCCGGGATGGATCATGCCGGCAGCGACATCGGCCAGCCGACTTCGTTCTTCGTGGGCTGCGCGCTCAACCTCAACCCCAAGAACCCCCAACGCGAGATGAAAGTGCTGCGGCGCAAGATCCGCGCCGGGGCCGATTTTGCCCTCACCCAGCCGGTATTCGACCCCGTCGCGGCGCAACAATTTCTGGAAGCCTACGAAGCCGCCTACGGTCCTCTGGAGATTCCGGTGCTGGTGGGCGTCATGCCGCTTTACAGCCTGCGCCATGCGGCCTTTCTGCACCACGAGGTGCCGGGCATCACTATTCCTGCCGAGATCATGGCGCGTATGGAGGCCGCGGGCAAAGATGCGCCCCAAGAAGGCGTGCGCATCGCGCAGGAACTCGTGGAAGCCATCCGTCCCTGGGCACAGGGGGTGTACATCATGCCGCAATTTCGGCGTTACGACCTGGCCGCCGAAGTGGTCGAAGCAGCCAAGGGATGAAGAAAAAAACACCCGCCGAACGGCGGGTGTTTTTCTCGAGTGGGAGACGGTCGTTATCCCGTCCAGTCGGTGGGGGCTGCTGGCGCTGCGGGTGGCGGTACGGTGCCGCCGAGAGGGGTGCCACCTGTGGCCTCGACGTAAGCCTGACCATAAAGATGCCCAACGATGGCCTGGGCGTAAGGAACGGTGAAAAGGAGCCCAATACCGCAAGCAATGGTGCCTGCACCGGCAATCAAACTGGCGATGAGCGTGCCCAATACCACCATCAGATAAGTACCCAGATGTTCCTGCACGGTGCGAAACACTTCACCAAAAGCCAGGCCTGCTTTGATGTCGTCACCGTGCATCGTAAACCGCATGAGAGCAACAGGCTGTACAAAGGCCAGGAAGATGACGTAGACGAAGATCACACAGGAGATCAGGAGGCTGATCATACTGGCGATGCCTGCCAGGGCGTTGGCATCTTGCCCGCCGCCGCCGATGAGCGAAAGGGTAAAAGGGCAAAGCCCCAGAATGATGATTGGAAGGGCGTAAACCAACCCCACCACAAAGGCTTTGACGCCTCGCAGCAGGTACACGCTGAAATCATTCCATTCCGGGAGGGTGGCCGGCTCGCCAGAAGCCACTCTGCGCCCGATTTCCAACATCCAC
>JALSPT010000037.1 GCA_026985785.1 Anaerolineales bacterium | reverse complement strand
TGCTGGCCCCTTCGTTGGAATACCGCTGGCTGCCATGAGGCGACTCGGTGTTTCCTCCTTTACTTCTACCAAGCCGCCTTTTCCCAAGGCGGCTTTTTAGGGCCTATCCGGAAAGTCGCACGGCTGATGTCATTGCGAGCCCCACCAGGCCGAAGCAGCCCCCCTCCTGGTGCTTACTTTTACCCATAAGTCGAAGGCAACGATGTGAAGTGTATGAAATGAGCAAACGGGCCCCGAGATGGTTCCCCATTGCTCCCTTGCAGAGCGGCAACGCTCCCCTCTCCCGCTGGGAGAGGGGCTGGGGGTGAGGGCAAATACGCCAAAGGTGCTGATAACGCCCTCACCTCCCCCATCCCCCTCCTCTCCCAAAGGGCGAGGAGGGGGCACTGGTGCCGAGTGCGAACGAAGTGCTTGTGTGCCCGCAGAGTCTCGGAGGGCCAACGACCACCGTCGCCGCAATGTGGGTAAAACTCAGCTCCTGGTGAGGGAGACTGCTTCGGCGGGCTTCGGCTACGCTCAACTCACTCCGCAGTGACACACCTGCAGGGATTTTTTCGGATAGATATTTGGGGCAGCCCCCCGAACGACGAATGCGTTTGCATTCCCCTCCCGGAGAGACCCATGCACGAAACCTCCATCCTCCCCCCGCTCGAAGACAAACCACGCTACGTCCGCCAGATGTTCGGCGAGATTGCTACCCGCTACGACCTGCTCAACCGCCTGATCTCCCTCGGCCAGGATGATCGTTGGCGTCGCCTTACCGTCCGGAAACTGCATCTCCAAGACGGCCAGCGATTTTTGGACCTGGGCGGCGGTACTGGTGCCCTCACGCGCGAGGCACTGCGCCTGGTGCCCGACTTGCGCGCGGTCACCGCTGATCTCACGGTGGAAATGTTGGCCGTGGGGCGTCAGCAAATGACCGCCTTGGCAACCCGCTGGCTGGCGGCGGATAGCCTGGTGCTGCCCTTCCCCACGGGTACCTTCGACGCGGTGGGCTCCGCCTTCCTGCTGCGCAACGTGGCCGACCTGGACGCCGCGCTCCGTGAGCAGTATCGCGTCCTCAAACCCGGTGGGCGGTGGGCTGCCCTGGAAACCAGCCGTCCTCCCCGCCACCTCCTCACCCCCTTCATGCGCTTTCATCTTCGCGTGGTGGTGCCCTGGGTGGGAAAGATGGTGGCCCGCCACGACAGCGCTTATCGTTACCTCCAGGCCTCGACCGAGGGCTTTCTTTCGCCCGACGAAATGGCCGAACACCTGGAGATGGCGGGTTTTCGCGACGTCGGCTTCCATCGGTTGATGCTTGGCGCCGTGGCGGTGTACTGGGGGCGCAAACCCCGCGAGGCGTAAGATGTCCGTTCCCAGTTTGCTCGCGCCGCCGGGCTTCCCTTTGCCTACCGAAGAGGCCGCCGAGCCGGCCTATTTCGGCGACCTGAACCTCGACCAACTGATCGCCGCGGTCACCGCGGGGCGGCGTGCGTATCGCTTACAGCCTGTTTTCTATACCCCGTTGCACGACCCGGTGGCCGTGCAGTGGCGGCAGCGGGTGGCTCGGGATATGGAGCACCCCGCTGTGCTGGCCGCCGTGGGTGCGTTTTCCGAAGCGATGGGGCAGGTGCATCGCTATTTGCGGATGCTGGCCGACCTCGATTACCACTTCCACAAGGCCGGCTGGTTCTTGGAGGCCGTCCGTCGCTATATCCAGGCTGCCCAAGCCCTTGCCGAAGCCCTCCAAGCAGCCCCTCTGCGTTCGGAGGGGCTGCGCGCTTTTCGTGATTACCTCGGATCTTACCTGGCCTCGGCACCCTTCCGCCAGTTGGCAGCCGAGACCGAATCGGTGTCCCGTGCCCTGGCAGCGGTGCGCTATTGCGTGCACATCATGGGCGACAGCGTGCGGGTGCGCCCTTGCGAAAACGAGCCCGATCATGCTGCCGAGGTGGAGCGCACTTTTGCCCGCTTCCGCCGTGGTGAGGTCAAGGACTATCGCGTGCCCGTATACGTCCGCAGCGGCATGAACCACATCGAAGGACAAATCCTGGACTGCGTGGTGCGCCTCTTTCCCCAGCCTTTTGCTCAATTGGATGCCTATTGGCAACGGCACACCGACTTCGTGGATGCTGGCTTGGAAGCGTTTGCTCAGGAAGCGCAATTTTTCATTGCTTATCTGGAAACCATTGCGCCCTTGCGGGATGCCGGACTGCCGTTTTGCTACCCCGAAATTGTAACGGATCGAGAAATCGCCGCCGAGGAGATGTACGACCTGGTGCTGGCGCTCAAACTGGTGGCATCTGACCAGCCGGTGGTGCGCAATGATTTTGCCCTGCATGGCGAAGAGCGCATTTTCGTGGTCACCGGCCCCAATCAGGGCGGCAAGACCACGTTCGCGCGGGCGTTTGGCCAGATACACTACCTGGCCGCGCTGGGGCTGCCGGTGCCCGCACGCCGAGCGCGGCTTTTCCTGCCCGACCGCATTTTCACCCATTTCGAGCGCCAGGAGGATGTCCGCCACGCCCGCAGCAAACTGGAAGACGACCTGCTGCGGCTGAAGGCCATCTTGGACGCCGCAACCGCCGACAGTTTGCTTGTGATGAACGAAATCTTCGCTTCCACCGCATTCGAGGATGCGTTGTTCTTGGGGCGCGAGGTGCTCCAGCGCATTGTCGCAACCGGCGCGGTGGCGGTGTTCGTCACCTTCCTCAGCGAATTGGCCGCCCTTGGCCCCCAGGTGGTCAGCCTGGTCGGTCAGGTGGATCCGCAAAACCCCGCCGTTCGCACCTACCGCATCGTGCGCCAACCGGCCAACGGCTTGGCTTATGCGCTGGCGCTGGCCGAAAAACACGGCCTCACCCCCCAGCAACTGGAAAGGCGGTTACCCCGATGAGGGTTTTCCTGTTGTACCCCGACAGCGATTTTGATCCGCAGGCCTCGCTGCCGTGGCAAGCCGAGGCGCTGGAGCAGGATTTGGGGCTTCCCACCGTGTATGACGCCATGGCCAACGGCGACAAATACCTGCGCGACGTCGCCCGCAGCGTGCTGCTGCACCCCCTCGACGATCCGGCGCTCATTCGCTACCGTCAGGCCGTGATGCAGGATGTCCTCCAGCATCCCGAGGTGGTGCAGGCGCTCTATCGCCTGCCATTGGAGGCGCAGCGCCGCAAGCGCGAGCAATGGCTGGGCATCTTCAGCCGCTCGCCAAGCGGCATTTTGAGCAGTGCCGTGGATCTGTTGAGCATGTTGGTGGAACTGTTGCGCGCCTTGAAAACGCTGGCCGACCAGCATGCCGCCGATTTTGCCTCCGAGGGCTTTCGGCGCTTTTTCGCCGCCGTGCAGCGGGAACTGGACGCCGCGTATTTCGCCGAAGTCGAAGCCCACCTGGCCGCCCTCAAGTTGCGCAAAGGGGTGCTGTTGAGCGCCGAACTCGGCCCCGGCAACGAAGCGACCCATTACACCTTGCGAAAGCCCGAAGCGTCGCGGAAGCCCATCCTCAAGCAGGTGTTTGGCCGTACCCCTTCGTGTGGCTTCACCATTCCTCCGCGCGACACGCATGGCTCGCAGGCGCTGGGAGCAATCAGGGACCGTGGCCTGAACGAGGTCGCCAACGCCGTCGCGCAGGCCGCGGAGCACATCGATCGCTTTTTGAAGCAATTGCAAGCCGAACTGGCGTTTTACCTGGGCGCGGCCAACCTCGCGGCGCGCCTCGCGGCGTGGAATATGCCATGGGCCTTTCCCACGCCCTTGCCTCCCGACACGGGCGCGTTGGAGATACGCGGCCTTTACGACCTTGGCCTTGCCCTGATGCAACAGCAAAGGGGAGTGCCTAACGACTTACAGGCCAACGGAAAGGGGCTGGTGATCATCACGGGCGCCAACCGCGGCGGCAAAACCACCTTCTTGCGCGCTGTGGGGCTGGCTTATGTGCTGATGCAGGCCGGGCTGTTCGTGCCGGCCAAGGCAATGCGGGCAAGCGTGGCTTCCGGTGTGTTCACTCATTTCAAGCGTGAAGAAGACACCACAATGGAAAGTGGTAAGTTCGACGAAGAACTGGCACGCTTGAGCGCCATCGTGGAGCATCTTCGCCCCCATAGCCTCTTGTTGTGCAACGAGTCGTTTTCTGCCACCAACGAGCGGGAAGGCGCTGCCATTGCCCGCCAAGTGATGGATATGCTCCTGGCGCATGGTGTGCGCGTGTTTTTCGTTACCCACTTTTACGCCTTCGCCCAGGCTTACCGTGCTCGCGCCGAGGAGGACGTGCTCTTCCTACGTGCCGAGCGATTGCCGGATGGCCGCCGTACTTTCAAATTACGCCCCGCATTACCGCTGAGCACCAGTTTCGCCGTCGACGTCTACCGGCGCGTGTTTGGCTCGGGGGCGTAGCGGGCTAAAGCGGCCTCAGATGAGGCTCGGCCAGCAACAGCGCGGCCAGGGTCTTGGCGTCCTCCATCTGGCCGCCTCGCGCCAGCGCAAAGGCTTCTTCTATCGGCAACGCCACGGGTTCCAGAAATTCGTCTTCGTCTTGGGGCAACGGCGCAGGGTAAAGGTCGGTGGCAAGGAAGATATGGAGATATTCGGTGGAGTAACCGGGGGCCAGGTAGAACGCTCCCAGCCGCCGGAGACGGCGGGCGGCGAAGCCGATCTCTTCCCGAATTTCGCGAGCAGCGCAATTTTCCGGCGCTTCGCCGGGCTCCAGCGTGCCTGCCGGCAGTTCCAGTAGGATTTTTCCGGCTGCGTGGCGGTACTGGCGCACGAACCAAATCCGCCCCTGAGCATCGACCGGCACCAGCGCCACCGCGCCGTGGTGGGCGATGATGTCCAAGGCAGTGTTTTGCCCGTTGGGCAATCGCACCCAATCGCGCCGGACGGCGAACACCCGCCCGGCAAACACTTGTTCCGAACGTTCGACGGTAAACATGGTGGCCTCCAAGGCAAAAGGGTGCTGCGCGTTGCGCAGCACCCTTGGATCATCGTTTGACTTTTGCCCTTAGGGGATTTTGATGGTCTGACCGGGCGTCAGATGGGCATTGACGCTCATCCCATTGGCGGCTGCAATGGCTTCTGGCCATACATCGCCGAACAGGCAGGCGATGGAGTAGAACGTCTCGCCGCCTTGGACGGTGTAGGTGGTGGGGTGGGCGCGCAAAGCCCGTTGATAGGGGAAGGGCCCAGCGTTCTTCGGGATGGTCAACCTTGTGCCCGGATAGACGAATTGCCCCCGTACCAGGCCGTTGACAGCCAGCAGGGCGTCTGGGTTGATGTTGAAGCGCCGCGCCAGGCAGTAGGGGAATTCGTCTTTGTGTAGGACGTAAGTATTGGGCACGCTGGTGACGATTGGTTTGGGTTTCGGTTTGGGCTTGGGCGTCGGCTTGGGGGTAGCCGTAGCCGCCGGGACAGCCGTAGGCTGGGGGACTGCCGTTGGGGCCTGGAGCTCTTCCTTGTTCCCGCCGCCGCTTTGGGCGGGCAGCGCAGCCGCGGCGGTTTGCGTGGCTCCAATGTTCCCCACCTCGGTCGGCACGCCATTGGGAAAGCCGACGTTGGTGGGTGTGGGCGGCATCGGCCCGCTGGCGGAGCGTGTGCACGCCCCCAACGCCAGTGTGAGCAGCAAGACGAATCCCATCCACAAGATCGTTTTCTTCATTTGAGCACTCCTTCCTTGGCGGCGCATGAAATTCATTCGCCACCCTGGGGTACATGCTAAGGGTAGCATACACCTACACGAAAGTCAAGCGAACTTTTTATCACGAGTGCACTCAAATATTGTAGATAAGGCTATCGTATGGCCGGATCTCTCCCCACCCCCTGGCGGAGGCTTGTCCTTCGTGAGGACAGCCTCCGCCTTCCCCCTCCCCTCCGTTACTGAAGGGAGGGGAGGGGGAGGCCGCCGTAGGCGGCGGGGGAGGGGTGAGATCCTGAAAAGTGCTTCTACGACATTTGCTTGCACCCTTTTATCACCACCCCGGCGAAGGCGTGGCAATCACCAGCAGGTGTTGTAATACCCAACCCCGTTTGCCGCTCCCTGGGATGCGAACTTCGACCCAAATGTATTTGTCAACCTCTTGTTCTCCGCCGAGAAGTTCCAGCCGTTCGCCGTTGTTGGCCCGCCCGATGACTTTGTTTTCGAACCCGGGGCCTGAGCGGATGAGCACGCCGCCGTACTGTTCGGGGGCGGCAACAACGGCAAAAGCAGGCGTGGGAGTGGGTGAGGGCGACGGCGAAGGGGTGATGGTGGGCGAGGCTGTGGGCGAGGGGGAGGGCGTGATGGTAGGCGTAGCCGTTGGCGGGGATGGTGTGGTGGTGGTGGGTGGGGGCGGAGGGGTATTCTGCACGGCGGTGGGCGAGGGTGGCAGGCTCGCCGCGGGGAGCGAAAGGAATGGCCAGAGGGTGGCTCCCAGGCCGACGGCCAGCACCAGGACCAGCCCCCCCACCAACGCGGCCACGCCGCCCAGGGTGTAGCCGAACAGGCTGAGGGGACGGAAGCCCAAAATGGCAAAGCCTAAAGCCGAAAACAACACAGCCCACGAAAGGTGCACGGCGAATACGGTCAGGCCATCGGGGAACAACCCCGGCATCCCGCTACCCAGTCCAAAACCGGCGGTGGTCAGCGGCAGGAAAATCTCGTAGGCCAGCGCCACTCCAGGCACCAGTACGGCGCGGGGTTTACGCACCAGCGCGACCGTGGCCCACACGGCGGCCAGCGCCAGCACCAGAAAATCCCACGGCGTGAGGTGGGTGTGCAGCGCGGCTTGTTCGAGGTGGAAGGGCATCCACACCAGCCCGGCAACACCGCCCAAGGTCCCCAATCCGAAGGCCAACAGGCTCCCCAACAGTACGCCGCCGAGGACGTGCCCAAAGTAGCGCGCTGCGCCGGTAGCCACGCCCAATCCCAAACCCACGACCGGTGTCATCAACGGTGCAAGAAGCGCGCCAAGCAGCAACAGCGCTGGCGAGTCTACACTTAGCCCCAGTGCCCACACCAAGGCACCCAGGGCGAGGAAGAGGAAAAAATCTACCGAGGGCTCGGCGCGATGGGCTGACTCGTTCCAAAAAGCCTCTTTTTCCGCCGCGTCCAGGGGGAGGAGGGCGCGTCGCGCCCGCCGCCGACGGGCGGGCGGTAGTTTATTCGGGTCGTGAGGTTGGCTCTGACTGCGCGGAATGGTCATCGGCGTAGGCTGGCAAGCAGGCGGGTGGGATGCAGCAGCAATTCCAAAGCGGTCAGCGTGTCGGGCACCAGAATGTCGGCAGCCAGCAGGGCTTCCACCGCCGTGCCTTCTTCAGAGAGCACGCAAATGCCCAAGGCGGCTTCTTTCAGCATCAAAGCGTCGTTGGCGCCTTGCCCTAAGGCAATGGTGGCCTCAGCACCCAACTGGCGCACGAAAGCGGCTTTTTGCTCGGCTTCGTGGCCTCCGCGCACACGCACGGCTTGCAGGCCGAGAATGCGGTCGATCTCCGCTTGCTTGCCGTGGGTGTCGGCGGTTAAAAGATGCAAGGTGAGGTTTTTCTGAATGGCACGGAGCCGTTCGGCAACCCTGCTAATCAAACGGCCATCTACCGCCAGCGTACCGTTGACATCACTGACCAGGTGTTGAAAACGAAATGCGCCACGTCCGGGTATTTCGAGAGAGATCATGAGCCACCCGTGGTAAGATAGTTGAATTGTTGACAATTATACCCCCTTTTCCGGCCTACTGGTTGGAGGTGCGCATGCGCGGCTTTCGGAAAATAGTACCATTCGTGGCGATGTTTCTCCTCATAGCCTGCTCGGCTGCCCCTTCGCCCACGCCGGTTTCTCCCACGGCCACCGCGCCTTTCACGGTCACGCCGCTGCCCCCCACGCCCACGGCGACGGCTACCCCCGCGCCGCCCACCGCCGTGCTGATGGGCGTGGCGGGTAGTTATCCGGATGGCTCGGCGGCGGCGCGTGCCTGGATCCAGGCCTTGGCACAAAAACAGGGCTATGCTTTGGTTGCCGTGCCGCCTGGCAAGCCGTTGCCGCCGCATACGGTGGTCGCGGTGGGGGTGGGTGTCGTTCCCCCAGCAGCCGACGGTGCGCGGCGGTTGGTGGTTGCACCGCCGGAGCAGGCCGACCTGGATGGCGTGCAGGTGCTGGATCCTGCGCCTGCTTCGGGACCGGGGCGAGCGTTCCTGGCCGGTTACATTGGGGTGCTGGTCACCAAAGATTGGCGCGCCGGCCTGCTGGCGCAGGAGGACGAAAAGGGGCTGGCGGCGGCTTTCGAGGATGGGGGGCGGTATTTCTGCGGCCTGTGCCGCCCGTTACACCCGCCTTTTCTGGCCTATCCCCAGTATGCGCTCGTTCCTTCAGGTGCCCAGGGTGAAGTGTGGCAGGCGGCAGCCACCCGGCTGGTGCAAAACGGCGTGCAGACCGTGGCGCTTAGCCCGGCGGCGCTGGCAGCGGGTGCGGATGATGCTCTGGTCGCCGAGAAGTTGCACTTGATAGCCCTTACTGCACCGCCCCCCGACCGAGACGCGCATTTGCTGGCCGCGCTCGAGCCGGACGTGGCGGCAGGGCTGGACGCGCTCTGGCAGGATCCCGCTTTGCAGCGCACGGGGGTGCCCCTGCGGGTTGAGGTGTTCGACGCTACCCTCCTCACCCCCGGCAGGCAAGCGCGAGTGAAAGAGGTGCAGACACTGCTCCAGAAGGGCCTGATCCAGCCTTAAAACCTACCGCCCCATCCGAGGATGGGGCGGTAGCGCGGATTACCCGAGTTCGGGCTCGATGAGCCCGTAAGTGCCATCTCGCCGCCGATAGAGCACATTGATGGTATCAGTGTCGGCGTTGTAGAACACGAAGAAACTGTGTCCCAGCAGTTCCATCTGCTCGACCGCTTCGCGCTCGTCCATCGGGATGAGGGCAAAGCGTTTGCGACGGACGATAGCAGGGCCTTCGGCCTCTTCCTCCGGTTCCGGCAAGGTGGCGAGCATCTCTTCGCCGCGGTCGCGATAATGGCGGCCTTTGTAGCGGCGGATGCGGCGCTGGATGTTGTCCAGGGCGGCGTTGAGGGCCGTCAAGATGTCGTCTGCCCGCTCTTCAGCCCGCAGAATGAAGCGTTTACCGCGCACGGTGATTTGAGCGATGTAGCGGTCCTGAGCATTGCGTGCCGAGGGTTCGTGGCGCAAATCTACCCGCGTGGATTGAATGCCACGGATGTAGCGGGTGAGTTTGGGGACTTTCTTTTCCACCTGCTCCCGCACACGATCGGTAAGTTCCAGGTTCTTGGTGTAAATTTGCAGGTCGGCGCTCATAGAACCTCCTTGTCGTCTGCCGAAAATCGCGGGCTTGTTGCTTTTATCTTAGCACAGGTTGGGTTAAAGTGGGCTGAGTTCTGGACAAACGCAACGAAAAAACGGGCCCTGATGGCCCGTTTGCTCCCAGTGGGCGGGACAGGACTTGAACCTGCGACCCCTTCCTTGTAAGGGAAGTGCTCTAACCAACTGAGCTACCCGCCCGCGGGGAGCATTATACCACGTCGGCATGACTACGGTAGCGTCACGGGGGCGGAGAGATAATGGATGTCTTCCCGCCGGTCCCAGATATCCACGATCACGGCGCGCGGGGGTGCTTCACCCTCCTTGACGGCAAACCAAATCCCATTGAGACTGCCGGGCTTGCTCAAGCCACAAAAACCTTTGAGGGCTTTGTCGGTATCCGCGTCTTTCAGATCCACCCACGTTCGGGAGGCATTTGGATTGAGGCCGCATGGTGGGAGGTCGGGCGCAGGGGTGAACAATTCGGGCGGAAACGCCTGCCAGTTGTCCACGGCGAACTCGTAGATGACATAGCCCCTGTCCGTTCGGGTGCTCACGAAGCGAAGCACGGGGGTGGGGATTCCCGCAGATGGCGTCTCCGTGGGCTGAGGGGTCTCGGTCGGTTGAGATTCGCCGCCCGTCCCCAAATTACCTCCGGTGCAGACAAACGGTGCCCAATCCTCGCTGCCAAAGTTGCCTTGTTGCCAATTTTGCAACATGGACGCCAGGTCTTCTGCCTTGCCTTTGCATTTCCCGCGTGGCCCGTCGGCGCGTATTTGTTCGGCCATTTGTTGCGCCTGAGCGTCGATTTGTTCATCGCTCAATCCGCTATCGCGCAGTTGCTGACGCGCTTCGTCGGAGTACATCACGCTGCTGCCCACGGTTTGGACTTCGAAGGCGCACATCCCCTCGGCGTCGGGGCCTTGGATCGTGAACTGCATGATGGTCGAGGCCGTGACACCGCCCATATCCAGCGAGAGGGTGTACGTGCCATTGGCGGGCGCACAGGCACGCGCCGCCGCAATCAGGCAACCGGCAGCATTGCCGCAATCTTTGGGGCCGGAAGCGGTCGGTGAAACGGCGATGGTGGGCGTCAGCGTGGGAGCGGCAGCCGTTGGAAGAGAAGGAGGGTTGGTGGGCACTGCCCTTGGGGACGAAAAAGGGAAGGCAGGCACGTTGCAAGCCATGATGAGCCCTGCCAAAAACAACAGGGGGTACCACCGTTGAGGTTTCATCTGGAAGGCTCCTTCGGGTTTGAGGGAAGCAAGAAACTCTACAAAAATTATACAACAAAGCACAACACGCGCCATGCATCCCTCAATTTACCGCCCACCCGCCGACAATCTCTTTAGCCCGCTTTGGTATAATAGCGCTATCGTATCCTGTTTTGCAGCGCGCCCTCGGCGCGCTTTATGGTTGCCATGGGCCTTTTCCCCTCCACACCACAGGCTTTGCAAACCCGCTTAGAGCGCATCCTACCCACCGTCATCCGCCCTGCTCGCTATACCGGTGGCGAAATCAACCAGGTGGTCAAGGATTGGGGCAGCATCGCTACCAAAGTGGCTTTCGTCTTTCCCGATATCTATGACCTGGGCATGTCCAACCTGGGGTTGGCCATCCTTTACGACCAGGTCAACCGCCGCCCCGACGCCCTCGCCGAGCGCGCTTACCTGCCGTGGACGGATATGGAAGCAGCCATGCGCCGCGCCCATATCCCCCTCTACAGCCTGGAAACCAAACACCCCCTCGCCGATTTCGACATCATCGGCTTCACCCTGCCTTCCGAAACCCTCTACACCAACCTGCTGAACGCCCTCGACCTGGCAGACATCCCTATCTGGAGCGCCGAGCGCACCGCGGAACACCCCCTCGTCATCGCAGGCGGCCACGCGGTTTTCAACCCCGAGCCGATGGCCGAGTTCGTCGACGCGTTTGCCGTGGGCGAAGGGGAGGAGGTCATTCACGAAATCATCGAAACCCACCAAGCATGGAAGCGCGCCCGTACCTCGCGGCAGGATTTGCTGGAACGCTTGGCGCGTCTTCAGGGCGTGTACGTCCCGGCGCTGTACCGCCCGGCCTACGATGCCGAAGGCCGCTTTTTAGGCACGACGCCCATCAGCGAAAGCGCGCCGCCGCAGGTACTCAAGCGCATCGTGCCGGTGCTGCCACCGCCGCCCACCCGCCTGATTGTGCCTTACATCGACACCGTCCACAACCGGCTGGCCATCGAAATCATGCGCGGCTGCACCCGCGGCTGCCGCTACTGCCAGGCCGGGATGATCACCCGCCCGGTGCGCGAGCGCAGCGTGGAAGAAATCGTTACTGCCATCGAAGAAGGCCTGGCAGCCACGGGTTTCGAGGAGGTCGGCCTGCTTTCGCTCTCTTCCACCGATTACAGTCACGCGCTGGAACTGGTGCAGGAGGTCAACCGCCGTTTCGGCGGGCGCGGCATCAGCATTTCGCTGCCTTCTTCCCGTATCGAAACCTTCACCGTGGAGTTGATGGACGCGCTCGAAGTTACCCGGCGGAGCGGCTTTACCCTGGCTCCCGAAGCGGGCAGCGAGCGGATGCGCCGCATCATCAACAAGCCCATCCCCACCGAGCAGTTGTTGGCCATCGCGGGCGAGGTGTTTAGCCGCGGCTGGACGCGCCTCAAACTGTACTTCATGATCGGCCTGCCTCACGAAACCTTGGACGACGTCCAGGCCATCGCCGACCTGGCGCACGCCGTGCTGCGCGAGGGGCGCAAGCGCATCGGGCGGCGGGCGCAGGTGCACGTCGGCGTGAGCACTTTCGTCCCCAAGGTGGATACCCCTTTCCAGTGGGCGCCAGCGGATACGGTGGAAAACATCCGCGCCAAACAGGCGTTGCTGCGCCGCGCTCTGCGCGGCCGGGGCTTCAAACTCAGCCTCAACCGCCCCGAAGAAACCATGCTGGAAGTATGGCTCTCGCGCGGCGACCGCCGCATGGCAAAGGTGGTGTACCGCGCCTGGCAGAGCGGCGCGAAATTCGACGCCTGGCGCGAACACTTCGACTACGAACGCTGGCTGGCCGCTTTTCAGGCCGAGGGCCTTTCGCCGTGGGAATATGCCCACCGCCCCCTCGACCTCGACGCGCCCCTCCCTTGGGACCACATCAGCCCGGTGGTCAGCAAGCGTTTCCTGAAAACCGATTACCATTGGAGTGAACAAGAGCGCACCCGCGAGGATTGCCGCCACCAGTGCTACGCTTGCGGCATCCTGCCGACTTTCAACGACCTGCGCCGTGCCCACCCCGGCCCGGTGTGGAAGTGTCCCGAAGTAGTGCGTCCTCGCCGAGGTAGGTGACCATGCGTAAACGCTACCTTGCCTTTCTTCTCCTGCTCGCCCTTGCTGCCTGCACCCTCCGGCAAGCCGAAGTCGCGCCTTACCCTACCCCCATGCCCACCGGCTATCTGCCCACGGCGATTGCCCTTACCGCCCGCGCCCTCGCCTCGCCGACCGCGGCTTCGACACCCACAACCACCCTGCCCACCTCCACACCGCCCCCTGTCGGCACCCCTACTGCCACCGCTTACCCCTTGCGCTGGCCGACGCTCACCCCCACTCTGCCACCCACGCCCGAAATTTCCGGTAGCCCGTATGCCATCCTCCAAATCCTCTACCCCGGCATGGGCTCGCGAGTGACTTCGCCGCTCAAAACCATCATGGCCGTGCAGGTGGATTATGTGGACGCCTTTCGCGTGGAACTGCTGGGGGAAGACGGACGGCTGCTCTACCGCCGCGTTTTCCGTTTGAGCGATGAAGAACGCCCGGAGCGGGGTTTGCTCTCAGTCAACCTCGAAATCCCCTTCGAAATTCGCGGCGAAGCGGAAATGGGACGCTTGCAAATGGTGGCGGAAGACGCCCTTGGGCGCCCGTTGTTCCAGAATGCCATCCCTCTGACCCTGCTCAAGCGCGGCCAGGCGCAAATCAGTTATCGCACTGCCGAGCGCAGCCCCATCCTGTTTGCCCATCCTGCGCTTTTCGAAACTGTCCAGGGTGGGCATCTTCAGGTGAGCGGCCAGGCGCTGCGGGTGAGCGACGCCGTGGAGATCTTCGCCGTGAACAACAAAGGCAAGGTCGTGCTTTATCACACGGCACCTCTCTCCACCGCAGGCGCAGATGGCTATGCGGCCTTCTCAGCCGACATTCCCTATGCCTTTACCGAGCCGGTGCGTGTGCGCCTGGTGGTGCGCGAAAACGGCATCACCCCGCCGGGGGTGATGTACCTCAACAGCCGCATGGTAACGCTCAATCCCTAACGGAGCCGCTATGACCGAGCATGCGCCTCGAACCTGGATTGCTCTCCCCGCCGACGAAACGTTGGAGCATCTGGCAACTTCGCCGAGCGGCTTGACCACCGAAGAAGCCCGCCGCCGCCTGGTGCGCTACGGCCCCAACCAACTCGTTGAAGCCCCTCCACCGCCCTTCTGGCGCAAAGTATGGGAGCAGTTCAACAATTTCGTGGTTTGGTTGCTGATCGTGGCGGCGGTCATCTCGGCTTTTCTGGGCGACTGGGTAGAAGCGGCAGCCATCATGGCCATTGTGATCCTGAATGCCATTTTGGGCATTGTGCAAGAATCGCGTGCCGAGCAAGCCCTGGCCAAATTGCGTCAGATGGCTGCGCCGGAGGCGCATGTGATCCGCGATGGGCGGCGGCAAGTGGTGCCGGCGCGGGAGGTGGTGCCCGGCGACATCGTGCTGCTGGAAGCGGGTAACTACGTCCCCGCCGACGTCCGCCTGCTGGAATCGGTCAACCTGCGCCTGGACGAATCCGCCCTAACCGGTGAATCTTCTCCCGTCAGCAAAGACGCCTCGGTGGTCATTCGCGACCGAGTGCCCCTCGGCGACCAGAAGAACATGGCCTTCATGGGCACGGTGGTTGCGTATGGCCGCGGGCGGGGCGTGGTGGTCAGCACGGGGATGCGCACCCAGTTGGGGATGATTGCCAAGATGCTGCAATCGGTGGAAACCGAGGCCACACCGCTCCAGCGGCGGCTGGACCAATTAGGTCGCACCTTGGGATGGGGCGCGCTGGCCGTGTGCGGCTTGGTGTTCGTCGTCGGCTGGGCGCGCGGCTTCGACCCGCTGGATATGTTCCTCATTGCCATCAGCCTGGCCATTGCCGCCGTGCCCGAGGGGCTGCCTGCGGTGGTCACCATCAGCCTGGCGCTGGGAATGCGCGAAATGGTGAAGCGTCACGCCCTCATCCGCCGCCTGGCCTCGGTGGAAACCTTGGGCTCGACTACCGTGATCTGCTCCGACAAGACCGGCACCCTGACGCAAAACGAGATGACCGTCACCCATGTGTGGGTGGACGGTCATGTTTTCGAAGTCACAGGACGCGGCTACACTCCTAAAGGCGATTTCTTGCTCGATGGACAACCCATCGTCCCCTGGGATTATCCGGCGCTCACTACCGCGCTGTGGGTGGCGGCGTTGAACAACGATGCTGTGCTGGAAAGTTCTGGCGCCAGGGACATGGAGCAAACCTTCCGCCTTGTGGGCGATCCCACCGAGGGCGCGCTTTTGGTGGCGGCGGCCAAGGCCGGTGCGTTTCGGGAACAATTGGAGGAAGATTACCCCCGGGTGGCGGAAATCCCCTTCGATTCGGCGCGCAAGCGCATGGTGACCATCCACGCCGTTCGCGACCCTCATACCGAGGACGTGTCGCCCTTCACCGAAGAGCAAGCCCCCCACGGCTATGCGGTGGCCGTCAAGGGCGCGCCCGATGTGGTGCTCGACCTGTGCTCTCGCTACCAGCGGATGGACGACGAATCCGCGCCGCTGACCGAGGAAATGCGGCAGGCCATCCGCCGCGCCAACGACGAACTGACCGGCCAGGCGCTGCGGGTGCTGGCCGTGGCTTACAAGGTCATCCCCGAGCTACCGGCAGAGATCACGCCTGAGACGGTGGAGCACGACCTGATTTTCGTTGGCCTGTTTGGGATGATCGACCCGCCGCGCCCCGAAGTCGTGCCTGCGCTGCGCAAAGCCGAGCGCGCCGGCATCCGCACGGTGATGATCACCGGCGACTACCCCAACACCGCCCGCGCCATCGCCGAGCGCATCGGCCTGCTGCGCCCCGGCCATCGCGTGCTCACCGGCGCGCAACTGGACGCCTTGGGCCAGCACGAGTGGGTGGAGGTCGTCGAAGCCACGGATGTGTTTGCCCGCGTTTCCCCACAACACAAACTGCGCCTGGTGGAAGCCCTGCAAGCCAACGGCGAGGTGGTGGCCATGACCGGCGACGGGGTGAACGACGCCCCGGCCATCAAAAAGGCCGATATCGGCATCGCGATGGGCATCACTGGCACCGACGTCGCCAAGGAAACCGCCGACATGGTGCTCACCGATGACAACTACGCCAGCATCGTGGCCGCCATCGAGCAGGGGCGGGTGATCTACAGCAACATCCGCAAATTCGTCTATTACTTGCTGTCGTGCAACCTGGCGGAAATTGCCGTCATCTTTCTGGCAACGCTGGCCGGCCTGCCCTCGCCGCTCACCGCCATCCAACTGTTATGGCTTAATTTGATCACCGACGGCGCGCCGGCGCTGGCTTTGGGCATGGAAAAGGGCGACCCCGACATCATGGAGCGCCCTCCCCGCCCGCCAGAAGAGCCGATCATCAACAAGCCCATGTGGCTGGGGATCGTGATTCAAACCATCGCCATCACCTCGGTGACGTTGGGTGCTTACGCCGTGGGGTTGCATGTTCACCCCGACCGGCCCCAATTTGCCGAAACGATGGCCTTCGCCACCCTTTCGTTCTCCGAGTTGTTGCGGGCTTTCACCGCCCGCTCGGAGCGCTACCCGCTTTTCAAAATTGGCTTTTTCAGCAACAAATTCATGAACGGGGCGTTTCTCTCTTCGGCGCTGCTGTTGCTGGCGGTGATTTACATTCCCGGCCTGAATACGGTGTTCAACGCCGTGCCGTTGGGGTGGCGGCAATGGCGGTTGATGTTGCCATTGTTGGCCTTGCCTGCTTTTGCAGCCGAAGCCACCAAAGCCTTTTTGCGCTGGCGCGAGCGGCGCTGAGCGGCGGCAATGACGGGGCGGTTGAAAGGCTACCTCGCCGCGCTGGCGGCGGTGGCATGGTGGGCCACCACGGGCATCCTCATCCGTTATCTGGTACGGGAT
>JALSPT010000036.1 GCA_026985785.1 Anaerolineales bacterium | reverse complement strand
TGAAAGTATTTCGTATTTTGAGTGAGCGTTATCGCAATCGGAGGAAACGCTTTCGACTCCGATTCAACTTGATCGCAGCCATTTACAACCTGGAAATTGCCTCTTCGTGACTTTTGCAAGAGGTCTAGTGAAGTGCAACAATGGTTGCAAATTTCTTTAGTGTTGACCAGCTTCTGGCGCGGGTGCTGGCCGAGCGCGGCCTGGCCGACCCGCAGCGCCTGGTCATCATGGGCGGCAGCGCGGGCGGCTACACCGTGCTCAACGTCCTGGTGCGCCACCCCGGCGTGTACAAAGCGGGCATCGACCTCTACGGCGTGAGCGACCTGTTTGCCTTGGATATGGACACCCACAAATTCGAGCGGCACTACACCGCCACCTTAGTCGGCCAGTTGCCGGAAGCGGCAGAGAAATACCGCGCCTGGTCGCCGGTGTTTCACGCAGAGCGCATCCGCGACGCGGTGGCCGTCTTCCAGGGGCTGGAAGACAAGGTGGTGCCGCCCAACCAGTCGGGAAGCATCGTAGCGGCGCTGCGGCGCAACGGCGTGCCGCACATCTACAAAACCTACGAAGGCGAAGGCCACGGCTTCCGCAAGCCGGAAACCTTAGAAGACCTCTACGCCACCATCGAGCGGTTTTTGCAGAAATACGTCTTGTTTGCCTGACTCTTCCCCCTGATTGACTGACAAAACGCTGTCCATTAGCCAATCTCTCCCATCGCCTCTTTGCAGAACGACGGAGCTCCCCTCTCCCCCCGGGAGAGGGGCCGGGGGTGAGGGCAAAGGTGCGCAAGGCGCCTGAAATACCCTCACCTCCCCCTCCTCGCCCAAAGGGCGAGGAGGGGGAGGCTTCGGCGTCGCTACGGTGATGCCGAAGCGGGCGTGGGGAGAGATAGAACACAGAACCTCTCTCGGTGAGATCTGTCAGTCAACGGGCTCTTCCCCCTGAGGCAGCCAAATTTCGAAGCGCGCCCCCTCGCCGGGCGCGCTCGTGACGTGCACCTCCCCACCGTGGGCGCGGGCAATAGCCTGCACGATGGACAACCCCAAACCCGCTCCGCCCCGGCGGCGGCTGCGGGCGTGCTCTCCCCGGTAGAACGGCTCGAAAACGTGCGGCAAATCCTGCGGGGGGATGCCTTCGCCGTCGTCGGCTACGAAGAGCACCACCCCCGCAGGGCGCACCGTCCACCCCACGGTAATCCGTCCGCCGGGGGTGGTGTGCTGGGCGGCGTTGTCCACCAGGTTGAAAAGCGCCTCACGCAGCGCGTCGGGGTCGGCCTGCACCACCACGGCAGGGCCGGGAGCCAGGGCAAGCGTGCGCTCCTGCGCCAAAAAGGCCGCCTGTTCCACGAAGGCGCGCACAAAGGCGGCCACATCCAGCGGGCGGCGGCGCACGGTCGTGGCCGCCTGGAGGCGAGAAAGGTCGAGCAGGCGCTCGGCCAGGCGGGAAAGGCGGGTAACGTCGCGATACATTCCCTGCGCCAAGCGGTGGGCGCTGGGCGGGTCGTCCAGCGCGCCGCCGAGCAGCACTTCCAGCGCGCCCCGGATGGCCGCCAGCGGGGTGCGCAGTTCGTGGGCTGCGTCGGCCACAAAACGCTGCCGGGCGCTGAGGGTTGCCTCCAGCGCCTCGGCCATGCGGTTGAAAGCCGCCGCCAACGCCGCCAAGGCGGGGTCGTCGGGCAAAGGCGCAATGCGGTGGCTCAGGTCGCCGCGGGCGAGGGCATCGCAGGCCGCTGCCAGGCGCGCCACGGCGGGGTCGTCGGGGGAGAGGCTCTCACGCGGCGTCATCCTCGGCCTCCTCAGGGTGAAAGGCGTAGCCCGCACCGTACACCGTGCGGATCAGGCGCGGCGGGCGGTCGCCGAGTTTGTCCCGCAAGTGGCTAATGTGGACTTCTACGATGTTGGGGTCGCCGAGGTAATCATAGCCCCACACGCGGGAAAGCAACACCTCTTTGGAAAACACCCGCCGCGGGTGCGCCATGAACAGGCGCAGCAGGTCGAACTCGGTCGGCGTGAGGTGCAGCGGGCGCCCACCCAGGGTAACCTCGCGGGTTTCCGGGTTCAACGCCAGCCGCCCCGCCCGCAGGGTGGCGTCGTGCGGCGCTTTGCCGCGATGGCGCAATTGCACCCGAATGCGGGCCAGCAATTCCTCGAAACTGAAAGGCTTGGTGAGGTAATCGTCTGCCCCCGCGTCCAGCCCGGCCACGCGGTCCGCCACCTCTCGCCGCGCGGTCAGCATCAAGATGGGCACCTCGCGCCCCGCGGCGCGCAAGCGGCGGCAGAGGTCCAGCCCGTCCATGTCGGGCAGCATCAGGTCCAAAATGATCAGGTCATAATCGCCGCTTTCGGCAAGGCGCAACCCCGTCGCCCCATCTTCGGCGATGTCCACCTGATAGCCTTCATACCCCAGGCCGATACGCAGGAATTCGGTGATGGTAGGCTCGTCCTCCACCACCAACACCCGTACCATCTTTTGAGAAGAGGAAGCCGTCATCGTAGCCGCCTTTCGCCCGAAACCTGGCCTTACAACATCAACCAGTATACCAGCCCTGCGCTGAGCGCGAGGTAAACCAACGAATACCTGTGGAACGTGCGCCAGATGGCCGGGTCGTCCACCATCTTGAGCGCGATCAAGTTGGCCAGCGAGCCGACGAACAACCCGTTGCCGCCGACGTTCACGCCCAGCGCCAGCGCCCGCCAGGCGTGAGAGAACCGCGCCAGGAGGATGGCCGCCGGGACGTTGCTGACCACCTGCGAAGCCGCCACCGCCCCCAGGAAAACGCTTTCGCCGCCGCCCGCGCCCCATCGCCCCAACAACGCCTGCACCCATCCCACCGCGGCCAAGAGGTTGAAATCCACAAACATCAACACAAAAACGGCCACCAAAGGCCAGTTGGCCTCTTGCAAGGTGGGACGATCGACCACAACAAAGAGCAGGAGCAACGCTGGGAAAGCGTACAACGCGAGGCGCATCTCCGCCAGCACGATGTACGCCGCCAAAGCCAGCAAAGAAATCACCGCCAAACGAGCGCGGTAGGCACACGCCGACCGCAGGCGCAGCGCCAGCGGCTTCGGAGGGAAAACGAACCAGAGCATCGCCAGCAACAACACGGTCAGCAAGGCCACCGGCCAGGCCATTTGGGCCACGAAAGCGGGGAACGAAAGTCCCCAACGGTGCCAGAGGAAAAGATTTTGCGGATTGCCCACCGGCGTCAACATCGAACCGACGTTGGCAGCCAGCGCCTCGAAAATCACCATGCGCGCGATGTCATTGTCCAACAGCGCCTGCATACTGAGCGTCAGCGGCACCATGATGAGGAGGGCGATATCGTTGGTCAGGAAAGTGGCCAATGCCGCCGTAGTCAACGCCAGCGCCAGCGCGAGGGTGCGCTCGTCGCGCGCCCTGGCAACGACTTGCAACGCCAGACGGTCGAACCAACGGCTGCGGCGGATGGCGGTGGTGATGAGGATGATGCCCGCCAGAGCGGCAATGGTTTCCCAATCCACCAGGGCGACCACCGCGCGCAGGGTCAAATAACGGCTCGCCCCATGCCATAGCAGCAACACCAGCAGCACAGCCAACACCACCGCCTCGCCGTGGCGCTTGAACACCCCCTTGGCGCCACAGCGGATGGTGCGGGCGGAGACCGTCTTGCCCAGCAAAGTCATCGGTAAGTTTCCTCGGCAAAGCAGACGTGGTAGAACTTGTCCAGAGCGCGCATCATGTCTTTCACAGCCACGGCGTATTCGGCGGCGCGATAGGGCTGCCCCTGCTGACGGGCGCTGAAAGCCATCTGATAGAGGCGGGAAGCCAGGGCAAACACTTCCTGGGCCGCGGCCAGGTCGGGCTGCCGGGCGATGCAGGGCTGCATTTGTTGGAGCATGACATCGCCGCGGCGCAGGTCGCGGTAGGCCGAATCCAGTTCGAAAGCGGCGCGGTAAGCCTCGGCCTGGGGATCGCCCGGCGGCGGTGGCGGTGGGGGCGCACCACCCGGCGGGGGCGGAGGCGGAGGCGTACCGCCCGGCGGCGGTGGCGGCGGGGGTGCGCCGCCCGGTGGGGGTGGAGGCGGGGGTGCGCCGCCCGGCGGGGGTGGGACAGGGGGAGAAAAACGATTCCACAGCGACATGGGGCACCTCCTGGTGGGATGCAAGGGGCTTCTTTCGTTTCACTTTCACTGTACCAACAAAAACTGAACGCTCCCCCAACAAATGCTGAAAAAAGGCTGAAGTTTTCCGCCCAAAACGCGCCCGCTGTCCCCCCCCTCCCCATCACAAAAAAGCGTGCGGCTTTCCTCTGCCGCACGCCCCAAAATCCATTTATGCCCAAGGCCACCGGGCAACCAAACTCAATACGGCGACGCCAGCGCGTCCACCGGGCAGCGGGAGAGGCACACGCCGCA
>JALSPT010000035.1 GCA_026985785.1 Anaerolineales bacterium | reverse complement strand
TCCTCGCGGTGGTCAGTAGTTGTTGTTCCACGGCGATCGCTTCCCGTTCCAGGGAGATGCCTTCCTGTGGGTCGTGGGTATCTATTCCCGCCCAGCGGGTGCGGAGATATTCTCGTAGATAGGTGAGGAGAAAGCGCGGCTTTCCCATTTGCTGCCACTGGCGGACATGTACCGCTTCGTGTGCCAGTAATGCCGCTCTTTCTTCTATGCTCAGGCGGCGAAAGTAAGTTGGGTCGGGGATGTACACCGTGCGCCCGATGGTCACCGCGACGGGCGGCGCGTCGAGCCATGTCATCACGCGGCCGATGAAGCGGGCGGTTGGTGTTCCCATGAGCAGCCGCATCTCCGTGGGGAGAGGATGGCCGATTTGTCGCAGCAAAGCCGCCTCTTGGGGGGCGACAAGGTGGGTGTGCGTGGGGGGCATGTTATCTCTATTTCGGTAACTGGTTGGCCAGCCAGCGAGCGGCGACGGGCCCCAGGCGGTGCAATGGTCCTTGGTGGCGGGTGCAGGGCGGCAATGAATCCAGAAAGACCTGGCCGTATCGTCTGGTGAGTAGCCGCCGGTCGAACATGACCACAATTCCCCGGTCGGTCTTGGTGCGGATGAGCCGCCCGAACCCCTGGCGAAATACCAGCACGGCTTCCGGCAGGCTGTATTCGCTAAACGGGTCGTTGAACACCTCCGACCGGGCAGCCACCACCGGGTCGGAAGGGACGGCGAAGGGCAGTTTGACAATGGCGAGGGCCGATAGCGCCTCCCCGGCGATGTCCACGCCTTCCCAGAAGGCGCGCGTGCCCAGCAGGACTGCGCCGTTGCTGGTGCGGAATTCTTCCAGCATGGCCTGGGGAGCAGCGCCACTGCCCTGTTCGAACACGACCAGCCCGGCCTGTTCCAGCGCGGGGCGGATGGCGCGGGCGGTGCGTTGTAACTGGGCGTAGGAGGTAAACAGCGCCATCATCCGCCCGTGGGTGGCTTTGGCCAGCGCAATCAAGCCGTGCTCCACCGCCTGTTGGTAGCCGGGCTTGTTGGGTTCCGGAATGTCGTTGACCACGTAGAGCAGGGCGGCTCGCCGGTAATCGAAGGGCGAATCGAGCACCATTTCGTCGACGTCTTCTGCCCCCAGGCGGGCGCGAAGGTAAGCCAGTTCGCCGCCCACCGTCATGGTGGCGGAAGTGAGCACCACCGTCTCCTTGGCGTGCCAAATGTGGCGGCGCATTTCCTCTTCCACCGTGAGCGGCGCGGCGTGCAAGGAGAGCACCCGGCTTCGGGGGCGCAGTTGGACCCAGTAGATCATGTCGGCAAGGGGTTCTGCAATCAAGTGCTGTAATTGAATGGCGGCTTCTTCCAGACGGCGCGTCAGGTCGTGCACTTCGTCCAGGATGGCGCTCAGATCCTCGTCGGCGTCGAGCCACCCGCTGGCTACCAGCCAGCCGCGGAGTTCTTTCAGCGCCCGAGTGAGGCTTTTGAGAGACTTTCGGGCGTCTTCCCATACCAGTGTGATGGTGTCCCAGCCGGGTTGCTGGCGCACGGCAGGCGTCAGGCGCACTTGTTGGGGATATTGCCCCAAAGGGCGGCCTTCGCGTTGCGCTTCCATGAAATCGGACAGCGCCCCAAAGGTATGAGAAAGTCCTTCCTGAGCCATGAATATGCGGGAGGCGATTTCGTCGGCAAAGGTTTCGAGTTGCGTTTTCAACTCGGCGGAAACACCGCGCCCGATGCGCACCAATCGTCCCAACAAACCGGCTTTGGGACCGCCGAGTTCGGCCAGCATGCGGCGCAGATCTTCGCGCGTGACTTCGAAACTGAGTGCTTTGGTGATGGCTTCTTCGAGATGATGGGCTTCGTCAATGATGAGGTAGCGGTAATCGGGCAGCACTCGTCCCTCGGCGGCCACATCACGGAGCAGCAAGGCATGGTTGACCACCAGCAAATGGGCATGTTGAGCAGCCGTGCGGGCGCGGCTGAAGGGGCATTGTCCGCCGGTATGGTGGACACAGGCCTTGGCCGTGCAGGCCAGGCTGTCGGCAGAGATGCGTTGCCATACCGCGTTTTCCGCTGCGCCGCGCAGGTTGAGTTCCCCCCGCTCGCCGCTGCCGCCTTGCCGCAGCCAGACCAAGACTTTGGCCAGCACGCGGGCTTCGTCGGCGGTCTTTTGGCGTTTTTCCAGCATCACTTTCAAACGGTGGGGGCAGAGGTAATTTGCCCGCCCTTTGAGTACTGCCGCCCGCAGGTTTTCTCCTACCAGGGCCTGCACGGTGGGAATGTCTTTCTTCAGCAATTGTTCTTGCAGGTTTTTGGTATTGGTCGAAATCACCACTCGGACGTTGTGCTTCAGCGCAAAGCGGGCGGCGGGGAGCAGGTAAGCGATGGATTTGCCGGTGCCCGTGCCTGCCTCGACGATGAGGTGGCGGCGTTTGTCGAAGGCCTCGGCCACCTTTTCGGCCATGGCCACCTGTTGGGGGCGGTGTTCAAAGGCGGGAAAGTGCTGCGCCAGAGGGCCGTTGGGCTGGAGCATGGCTGCCACCGCGGCGACGTCCAACCGACCCTCGGTGGTAGCCTCGGGGGTTTCGGCAGGAAGGGAGAGGACGGGCGGCGGTTGCCACACGGGTGGTGATTGACGCGGCGGACGCTCGCCGGCGCGCTGGCGGGCGGTAAGGCGACGCCGAAAGGGCCATACCCCTTCCCAGTCGGCAGATTCGCCGATTTCCACAATGCGCGCCAGCAGGTCAAGGGGCAGGTCGTCGATCATTTCCACCAGCCGCAGGTAGAGATGGGCATTCACCCGGGCGTCGTCCAAGGCGCGATGGCTGGCGCGTAAGGGAATCCCCAAGGCGCTGCCCAGAGCACCCAGCCCGTAGCGGTTGGCGGTGGGCATGAGCACCGAGGCCATCTCGTAGGTGTCGATGATGTCGTTGTAGGCGAAACTTACCCCTGCAGCCCGCAGAAAGCGCAGGTCGAAACCGATGTTGTGCCCTACGATCACCGCGTTGCCCACGAAAGCCTGGAGGCCAGGCAGCACAGACGCCAGCGGCGGCGCGCCGGCCACCATGCTTTCCGTGATGCCAGTCAGGCGGCTGACGAACGGCGAGATCTGGCCGTGGGGGCGCACCAGGGTGGTGAATTCGTCTTCTATGCGGCGCTCGGTGAAGCGCACGGCGCCGATTTCGATGATTTCGTCTGCTGTGGCGTCCAGTCCGGTGGTTTCCAGGTCGAGGGCAACAAAAGTGGTCATGGGCTTTTTGCTCAGGGGAAAAGTCGGTCAGATGTTCGTTTTATGGAATTATAACGCATCGCGCCGCCTGCAGGGTTGGGCAACGGGGTGTCTTTTCTCAGGGTGGGGTTTCCTCTTTGGCCGGCGTAAGTGGGGGTATCCTCTGAAGGCACTTGAAGGCAGGGGAAGGGTTCATTGCTGGGCCAGCAGGCTTTCCAGCAACTGGCGCTCTTCCTCCGTGCTGTGCACTTCGCCATCCAGCCAGGCGGCGCGCAGGCGGCGGAGGATGGCTTTGTAGCGCGGGCCGGGGGGCAGGCCGCGCGCCCGCAGGTCGTGGCCGGTGGTGTGGGGGCGGAGGTGCCGCCACTCGGCAGCGTAGCGCGCCAGCCGTTGCCGCAGGGCGTCGTCTTCTACGGCCAGATGGAGGGCGAAGATGGCTTCGAGGGGGTGAGGTTCAAGGGCGAAGGTGAGTTCGCTGGGGCGGGCAGCGGCCAGCGTGTGCCGCCGGGCGTAAAGCGCCGCGGCCCCAGTCACTACGGCGCGCCGCGCCCGCGAGAACCCCAGGCGGGCGGCAATCGCCTCGCGGGCCGGGTTTTCCAGCAGCCAGAGGGCGTAGGCGGCGCGCAGGCAGGCGGTGGCTTCTTCCCACGGCGGAGGCGGCGGGCAAGGGGTGTGCTTCCAGGACGTCAGGCGGCGCTCGGCGGCGGCATCCCAGTCCAAAGCCGGATGGATGGCCGTCAACAGCCCCAGCCGGTGCAGCCGGGCGAGCATGGCCGTGGCACGCGGCTCGGCCAGCATCAGGTCCAGTTCGTGACGGATGCGGTCGCCGGAGACTTTGGCCAGGAGGTCGCGGGCATCGTGCAGCAGTTGCAGCGTGCGCGGCTCGATCTGGAAGCCGAAGCGCTGCTCGAACCGCACCGCCCGCAGCATCCGCGTGGGGTCGTCCACGAAGGAGAGCGAGTGCAGCACCCGGATGACGCCGCGCTGCAGGTCGTCCAGCCCGCCCCAGTAGTCGTGCAGTTCGCCATAGTGCCGCCCGTCCAGCCGCAGGGCGAGGGTGTTGATGGTGAAATCGCGGCGGTGGAGGTCGAGTTTGATGCTGCCGTGGGCGACGGTGGGCAAGGCGGTGGGGTGGGTGTAGAACTCGGTGCGGGCGGTGACCAGGTCGAGGGTTTCGGGCAGGTCGGCGGGGTCGAGGGCGGCGTTTTCG
>JALSPT010000034.1 GCA_026985785.1 Anaerolineales bacterium | reverse complement strand
ATGCTGCTTTCATGCTACGCCGAAGGTGTGGCAGAGCAGCGATTCGTTCTTGGGGCTTGGCCTTTCAGGCAAGTCCACTTCTCACAATAAAGGAGGAGAAGCCGTGAACAAACGCAAGACTTTCTTCATTTTGGTTGCTCTGGCGCTGGTGCTGGCGTTGGGGCTGACCGCGTGCGGCCAAAAGGCAACGCCCACCCCTGCGCCAGCAAAGCCTGCGGCTACGGAAGCGCCTGCCGCCACAGCAGCGCCTGCGGCCACGGAGGCTCCCGCTGCTGCAGAGACCGCTGCCCCAACAGAGGCTCCTGCGCCAGCCAACAACAAGACCATCGTGATTGGCACGACCGATAAGGTCACCGACCTTGATCCGGCCAATGCCTACGATTTCCACACGTGGGAAATCTTCCACAACACGATGGATACCTTACTGCACTACAAGCCGGGTACGACCGACCTCGAACCGGCCCTGGCAACCTCTTACGATGTCAGCAAAGATGGCAAGGAATATACCTTCCACCTGCGCAAGGGCCTTAAGTTCGATGACGGCACGCCCTTCAACGCCGAAGCGGTGAAGTGGTCCATCGATCGCGTGGTCAAGATCCAGGGCGATCCCAACTGGCTGGTCACTTCCTTTGTGGACCATGTCGAAGTGGTCGATGACTACACGGTGAAGTTTGTTCTCAAGAAGGCGGTCAACTACTTCCCGCTGCTGGTAGCGACTTACCCCTACGCACCAATCAGCCCGAAATGCTACCCGGCAGACAAAATTGCTTCCGATAGCACCTGCGGCGGCATTGGCCCCTACAAAATTGCCAAGTGGGCACGCGACCAGGAAATGGATCTGGTGGCAAACCCCAATTGGTACGGCGCGCCGCCCAAGGCTTCGAACATCATCATCAAGTACTTTGCCGATGCCACTACCATGCGCCTGGCGCTGGAAAACGGCGAAATCGACATCGCCCTCAAGAGCCTGAACCCCACCGACTACGCTGATCTGAAACAAAACCCTAACCTGCAGGTCATTGAGGGGCCGGGCGCTTACATCCGCTACATCGTCTTCAATGTCAAGATGAAGCCGTTCGACGACCCAAAGGTGCGACAGGCCATCGCTTACGCTGTCGATCGGCAGGCCATCGTGGACAAAGTCTACCAGGGCACGCACGAGCCGCTCTACACCATGGTGCCGATCGGCATGTGGAGCCACAAAGACACCTTCCCCAAGCGCGACCTCGCCAAGGCCAAACAACTGCTTCAAGAAGCAGGCTACAGCGCCGACAACCCGCTGAAGATCGACCTGTGGTGGACACCCACCCACTACGGCGATACCGAATCGGATATGGCTTCGGTGGTCAAAGAGGCCCTGGAAGAGACCGGCATGATCAAGGTCAACCTCCAGAGCGCTGAGTGGGCGACCTACACCGACCAATTCGGCTCGATGGGCATGTTCCTGCTGGGCTGGTACCCTGACTACATGGATCCCGACGACTATACCTATCCCTTCGCCGCCTCGGACGCTTCGGACGATATCGGTTCCAACTACTCTTCGCCCGAGATGGATGCCCTCTTCGCCAAAGAGCAGGCTGCGACCGATCTGCGGGGCGCAGACCGCGAAAAGGTGTTCTATGAAATCCAGCAGCTCTGGGCGCAGGATGTCCCGACCATCCCGCTGTCGCAGGGTAAACTGCTGGTGGTGGCTCAGAAGAACATCACCGGCATCGTGCTCGATCCGGTGATGGCCAATCACTACTTCCTGTTCGACAAGAAATAAGCCGTCACGAGCCATCGGCGGGGGAGGGAGCACCCGTTCCCTCCCCCCTTTTTTGCCCTTTGCCTCTTCCCCCGTTTTAGCGAACAAAGCCTATGCGCTCTCTCGGTCGTTACCTCCTCATTCGCACCTTGCTGACCATCCCGATGATTTTCGTGCTGGTCACCTTGGTGTTCCTCATCCTGCGCGTCATGCCCGGCGACCCGGTCAAATCGTCCATCCGCCCCGGCGCGCCGCAGGAATACATCGACGAAATTCGCCATACTCTGGGGCTGGATAAGCCTCTCTACGTGCAGTATGGCGACTACCTGTGGGATTTGCTCCACTTCGACCTGGGCACCACCCTCAGCCCGGTGCGCGGGCAGTCGGTGGCCAAGCAGATTTGGGAGCATTTCCCGGCCACGCTGGAACTGGCCCTCGCCGGGATGTTCGTGACCGCGGTGGTTGGCGTGGGTATGGGGGCGTATGCAGCCCATCACCGGCGTTCGGTGGCCGATTATTCCCTCCGCCTGTATGCCATTATCATTTATGCTATTCCTGTGTTCTGGTTGGGCCTGATGTTCCAACTCATTTTCGGGGTGTGGCTTAGATGGTTTCCCATCGCCGGGCGCATTAGCAGCCTGGCGATGGCGCCCAAACACATCACCGGCCTCTACACCCTCGACAGCCTGCTGACCGGCAACTGGGCGGCGTTCAAAGATAGCATGATGCACCTGGCTTTGCCGGCGCTCACCTTGGGGCTTTACCTTTCGGGCGTGTTCGTGCGGTTGACGCGCTCCAACATGCTCCAGATCCTGAAGATGGACTTCGTCACCGCGGCGCGGGCGCGCGGCATTCCGGAGCGCACGGTGGTGTATCGCCATGCGCTGAAGAATGCGCTCATCCCCATCATCACCATGATGGGGTTGCAATTCGCCTTGTTGCTGGCCGGCGCGGTGTTGACCGAAAGCACTTTCTCGTGGCCGGGGTTGGGACGCTTTCTTGTCGAGCGCATCACCTATCGCGACTTTCCCTCGATTCAAGGCGCGGTGGTGGTGTTTGCCTTGCTGGTCGCCAGCGTGAGCCTGCTGGTGGATGTCCTCTATGCCTGGATCGACCCCCGCATTCGGTACTGAGCCATGACCAAGACGCGAAAACTCCGAGAAGAACCCACCAGCCTGATGGGCCGCCTGCTGCGCGGCGCGTACTGGTATGGCGCCGAATGGTACTGGACGGTCACGGGCGGCATTTTGCTGGTGTTGATCATTGCCATTACGATTTTTGCCCCGGTGATCAGCCCCTATGACCCGATTACCACCGTGGGCGGTCCCTTCGAACGCCCCGGCGGCGGGCAGGTGGTGCTGCTGGCGCCGAAGGATAGCGGCATCACCGCGGTGCAGAAGGGTTTGAAGGTGGCCGTGTTCTACAACACCACCGCGGCCATCGTGGCCGAAAAGTATGGCCTCACCCCACGCCCTTACCAGGTGGATAAAGACCTGTTTGCCAAAGTGCGCGCTGGCGAGGCGCAGGCCGTGCTGATTGCGGCGCGTGACGCCGCCCAGGCCCTGGCCGACCACCAGGATTTCGTCCAGGTCGGCAAACCCTTCGGGCCGCACTTCTTGCTGGGCACCGACAACCTGGGGCGCGACATCCTCAGCCGCCTGATTTGGGGCGCGCGGGCGGTGCTGGCCGTGGCCATTCTCTCGGCGCTGTTCTCCGCGGCCGTTGGCGTGCCCTTGGGCCTGCTTTCCGGCTTCTTCGGCGGCTGGTTCGACCGGGTGCTTTCCCTCATTATGGATAGCGTCTACTCCTTCCCCGGCCTCATTCTGGCGATTGCCGTGGCCGCTGTGTTGGGCACGGGCGTGGTCAACATCGCGATCGCCATTTCGGTGGTCTACATTCCCACCTATTTCCGCATGACCCGCTCGCAGGTGCTTTCCATCAAAGAGGAACTCTACGTCGAAGCCGCCCGCGCTTTGGGCGCGAAGCAGCGCGAAATTCTGGGGATGTACATCTTTCCGAATGTGATTTCCACCTTAGTGGTGGTTTTCAGCCTGAACGTCGCCGACGCGATCCTCACCGAGGCCGGGCTGGCCTTCTTGGGGCTGGGGCTGCAACCGCCCACGCCCGACTGGGGCTTCGACCTCAACAAGGGGAAAGCCTACCTGCCGCGGGGCTACTGGTGGCCGATTACCTTCCCCGGCATGATGATCACCCTGGTTGCCCTGGGCTTCAGCCTGTTGGGCGAAGGGCTGGGCGAAATCCTCAACCCGCGCCTGACCGAGGAATGACCCCCCGACTACTCGACTATTCGACTACCCGACTACTCTGACCATGACCGAACCTCTTTTGCAAGTCGAACACCTGACCGTGACTTATGAAACCCGCCAGGGGCCGGTGCGCGCGGTGGACGATGTCAGTTTCACCGTCTATCGCGGCGAAGTGCTGGGCCTGGTGGGGGAAAGCGGCTGCGGCAAGTCCACCTTGGGCATGGCGTTGCTGCGGATGGTGCGCCCGCCGGGGCGGATTTCTTCCGGGCGGATGATCTTTCAAGGGCGCGACCTGATGCAACTCTCCGAGGGTGAAATGCGCAAACTGCGGGGGCGGCACATCTCCATGGTCTTCCAGGACCCGATGACCTCGCTCAATCCCTTGCAGCGCATCGGCGACCACATTGTGGAGACCATTCGCACTCACGAGCCGCAGGTTTCCAAAAAAGAGGCCTGGGAGCGCGCCGCTCAACTCATTCAGCGCTTGGGCATCTCGCCCGACCGTTTGAAAGATTACCCCCATCAACTCTCCGGCGGGATGCGCCAGCGCATCATGATCGGCATCGGCCTGGCCCTGAACGCCGACCTGATCATCGCCGACGAACCGACCACCAGCCTGGACGTCATCGTCGAGGCGCAATTCCTCGATCTGCTGCGGGAACTGCGGGACGAATTCAACCTTACGATGATTCTGATTACCCACAATATCGGTGTGGTGGCCGAACTGGCCGACCGAGTAGCGGTGATGTATGCCGGGCGGATGGCCGAGATTGGGCCGGTGCACGACGTCTTCCACCGCACGCTGCACCCCTACACCCGCGGCCTGCTGGCCTCGGTGCCCAGCATCCGGCTGGAAGACGGCTTGGAACTGGAAACCCTCTCCGGCGCGCCGCCCAGCCTGCTCGATCCGCCGCCGGGCTGCCGCTTCCACCCCCGCTGCCCGCAGGCCAAACCCGTCTGCGCCCAGCGCGTCCCTGCATGGCAGGAAATCCATCCCGGCCACGGCACGGCCTGCTGGCTGTACGCTGAGGAGGAAGCATGACCGACCGCCAGCCTTTGGTTTCCGTCCGCAACCTGAAGAAGTATTTCCCCCTGGGGCAGGGGCCGTTGGACAAACTGTTCGGGCGCGAGGCGCTGGCCGTGCGCGCGGTGGACGGTGTGGATTTCGACATCTACCCCGGCGAAACCCTGGGCCTGGCCGGTGAATCCGGTTCGGGCAAGACGACCACCGGACGGCTGGTGCTGCGCCTGCTGGAACCCACCGACGGCACGATTTTGTTCGACGGCCAAGACATTACCCACTTGTCCGAAAGCCGTCTCCGGCCTTTGCGCCGCCGGATGCAGCCCATTTTCCAGGACCCGACGGCCTCTCTCAACCCCCGCATGACCATCGGCCAGGCCATTGCCCACGGCCTGCGTATTCACGCCCTGGCCGCCGACGCCGCCGATGAGCGCCGGCAGGTGCTGGATATTTTGGAAAAGGTCGGTCTTACCCCGCCGGAGCAGTTCATCAACAAATACCCGCATCAACTTTCGGGCGGGCAGCGTCAGCGCGCCGTGATTGCCCGCTCGCTGGTGCTGCGCCCCGACCTGGTGGTGGCCGACGAGCCCATCGCGATGGCCGACGTGTCGGTGCGGGCGGTGTTGCTCAAACTGATGCGCGACCTGCAAAGGGAATTTGGCCTCACCTACCTCTTCATCACCCACGACCTGGCGACGGCCAAATACATCTGCGACCGCATTGCCATCATGTACTTAGGGCAGATTGTGGAAATCGGGCCGTTGGCGCAGGTGTATGGCAACCCGCGCCACCCCTACACCCAGGCGCTGCTGGCCGCGGTGCCGGTGCCCGACCCGGACGCCCGCCGTACCGAGCCGCTGCCCAAGGGCGAAATTCCCAGCCCGATTCACCCCCCAGCGGGCTGCCGTTTTCATCCCCGCTGCCCGCTGGCGGAAGACATCTGCCGCCGTGAACCGCCCCGCCTGCACCCCGTCGAGGGCGAGCCGGAGCATCTGGTGGCGTGCCATCTCCGATAGAGCCTCACGGCCTCAGCGTTCCCAGCGCACCGTCACCGTTTCGGTGGCGGTGTTTTGGTTTCCGGCCGCGTCGGCGGCGGTCAGGGTAAGGGTGTGCGTGCCCTCCTTCAGCCGCACGGCAAACGTGTAGGGCGGGGCCTCCAGGGTGGTGATGGGTTCGCCATCCACGCTCAACCGCAGCCACGCGAGGGCAATGTCATCTGCGGCCTCGGCTTGCACGATGACCGTCCCGCCGATGGGCGTGGTCACTTTCTCCCCTGCGGAAGGGCGCACGAAGCCCACTCGCGGCGGCTGCCCATCCACCGTGACCTGGGTGGTATAAGTGGTAGCACGCCCGGCCTTGTCCAGCACCAGCAACTGGACGGCATACAGGCCGCGCAGTCCCTCGGTATCCCATCGCCCCAGCAGGCCATGATGCACGGCTTGGTTGCCCTCGGCGACCACTTCCCAACGGCTTGGATTTAGCCCTTGCCCCACCTGCACTCGGTAAGAGGCAAAATCCTCCCCCGCTGCCGTGCCCTTGAGAGGGACCATCCCCCGCACGACGGCGAACGGCTGCGGCGCGGTCAGCACCACGTCGGGTGAGTCTTTCGGCGGGAGGAGGGTGTCGTACCCTTGTGGGGGCAGAGGCAAGCCTGCTTTTTGGGCCCAGGGGCGCGCTTCGGGCGGCACGACCATGAACACCCGCTCGGTAACCAGTTCGGGCGGGGTGAATACGGTCGCGCGCAGGCCAGTTTCGCGATCGATGGCGATGCGGCGGTAGAGCGCATCGGGCACGGTGGGTTCGCTGCCAGAAGGGAACACCTCGTCCACCACGTTGGGGCAATCGGCGGTGGGCAGCAAGCCGGAAGGGTCGCACACGGTGACGGTATGGATTTCGGGTGGGCGTGGCCAATCCTGCGGTGGTAGGGATTCCAAGGCAGCCAGCGCCAAGGCATGCCAGTAAGCCAGGGCAGCGTTGTGGCTCTGCTCGGGGCTGCTGCCGCGGGCGTACACCGCGATCACCCGCTGCAAAGTGTAGCCGAGTACCCACACGCCGCCGTCGGGGGCGTGCCCCAGGTGGACGGCCACCGGGCGCCCGATCTCCAGCGGGTTGGGGTGGCCCAACGAAGGCCATTTGGCGGTTTGGTCGGCGAGCACATCGGTTACCAAATAAGCCAAGGAGGGGCTGAGTACACCGCGGCGGGCGGGACGGTAAGCAAACCGTAGGTTGCCATGGGTGTCGTGCGCCTGCATCAACGCCGCCGGATGCAATGTGCCTTCAGAGGCCAGACCCACCCACTGCCCTTCCGTGGCAAAAGCCGTCAGGCCGTGGGCGAGATCGAGCAGCGAAAGGCGGCCATCGCCCAGCAGCAGGCCGAAGCCAAAGGGCTGGTTTTGCAGCGCCGGGAGGCCGATGCGCGCCGCGGTTGCCCAAGTGGTCTGGGCACCCAACTGATCAAGGAGGTGAAGGGTGGGCACCAGGTCGTCATTGGCGAGGGCGAGGCGCAGCCGCAGCGGGCCGTGGAATCGCCCATCGGGGTTCTGGGCTTGAATGCCGGCAGGAAGGCTGGCAGGGATATCCCACACCAGGTTGGCAGGGGCAAAACCGCGTGAAAAGGCTACGGCATACACCCAGGGGGCGAGGGCGCTGCCTGGAATGTGGGGTGGGTTTTGGCCGTCGTTGGCGCTGAGGGCCAGGAGCGCGCCGCTGGTCACGTCCAGGACGGCGGCTTCCAGCACGGTGTCGGCAGGCAATGGGTTGGTCAGTAGCAAAGGCGGTAAATTGCGTGCCGAGGGGCAATCTTCGGCCAGGGGATTGGCCGCCAATACGGCGCTGCGGAGGCAATCGGCCTGGTGCTGCAACCTGGCGTCCAGGGTGGTGCTGATTTCCAGCCCGCGCGTCGGCAGCGGCCAGACAAGAGCCTGCAACTGGCTTCGGGCCATGGCCAGAAACGGCGCTTGGGACGCCTGCGGTGGAGGGAGGACGTGAGGGGGGCGTTGCAAAGCTTTGTGGGAGGCTTCAGCGTCTGTCAGCCCGCGCCCGACCATCGCCACCAAGAGTTGCTGGCGGGCGGTCTCGGCCTCGCGAGGGGCATCCCACGGGTTGACGGCAGGGTGAGGCAGGATGGCCGCCAGCAGTGCCGCTTCGGACAGGGTGAGGTCGGTGGCCGCTTTGCCCAGGTAGCCCTTGCTGGCGGCCTCCAGGCCGTAAAAGCCGTGGCCGAAATCGGCGATGTTGAGATACCACGTCAACACGCGACGATGGCCGTAACGAGAAATCATTTGAGATGCCAGCAGGCGCGCCCGCAGGCGACGGCGAGTGCCCGCTGGTTCCCGGAACAGCAGCAAACGTAGCGCCAGGCGTTCGGCAATCCCCGGAGAGGTGTGGGTTTGCCAAAAATGGCCCTGGTAGCCGTTTTCTTGAAAGAAGTCTGGTTCCACCGCTGCGAGCACGGCGGCGGTGGTATGGGGGTTGAGGGTATCCAAGGTCAAGTAGCGGGGCTTTTCCGGCGCGCTGCTGAGGGAGAGGCTGCCGGTGGTGTCCCAAAAATGTGAGGGGGTCAGCAATAACCCATCGGGGGCGTCGAGATAAGCCGGGAGGGCGGCCAGAGAGGGCAGGCGCGCCGTGAGGGAGACATACCCCCATGCCGCCGCCAGCCCGCCCAACGCCAGCGCCAGCCCCACGACCACCAGCAGCCCCAACCCCCAGGGGCGCAGGCGGGCGCTCAGGCGTTGTCGGGCGCGGGCCTCGCGCCGTCGGCGAATGCGCAGAATTCGAGGGAGAAAGAGCATGGATTGATTGTATCAAAAGAGCCCTGAAAATGGGAACGATGTGCTAAAATAAAACAGCAGGGCCAATGCCCTGAACGCTTTTGTTCTCCAATCTCAATAGTAGGAGGAAAACCATGAACTGGAAAGACTTCATTAGTTTTCGCAAAATGGTCACGCCGGTGATCATCCAGGTTGTTTTCTGGATCGGCGTGGCCATAGTTCTCATTAGCGGCCTGGTTGGCTTCATCAGCGGATTGATCTCCGGTATCGGCGATGGCAGCGTGGGCGCCGTGTTGATGGCGCTCTTCGGTGTGCCCATCGTTACGGTGTTGGGGTTGCTGCTGGTGCGGCTCTACACCGAATTGTTGATCGTGATTTTCCGCATTCACGATTCGTTAGTAGCGATCGAGCAATTGCTGCGCCAGCGTGGAGCATAGCTCCCTGTTCAATCTTGTCTACCCGCCCTCGTGACCTGTAAGAGGGCGGGTAGGTGTTTTGAGAGGTGCCAGGGTGTTGCTTCCTTTGGCAGGCAAGCGGGTAGTATTGGGTGTCACGGGCTCGGTGGCGGCCTATAAGGCCGTGGTGGTGGCTTCGCGTCTGACGCAGTTGGGTGCCGAAGTCGTGACCGTGCTCACCAAGGGGGCGACGCACTTCGTCATGCCGCTCAGTTTCCAGGCCGTGACCGGCCAGCCGGCCTATACCGACGCCGACTTGTGGGGACAACGGGCGCACGTGCTGCATGTCGGTCTGGGGCAACAGGCCGACCTGGCGTTGATCGCTCCGGCCACCGCCAACACCCTGGCCAAACTTGCCCACGGCCAGGCCGACAACCTGCTCACGCTGACCGCGCTGAGCACCAGCGCGCCGATCGTGGTTGCGCCGGCGATGGACGGCGGCATGTTCACCCACCCGGCCACCCAGGCCAACCTGAAGGCGCTGCGTGAGCGAGGCGTGGTGGTGCTGGGGCCTGAGGAAGGGCGCTTGGCCTCCGGCCTGATGGGGCCGGGGCGGATGGTGGAGCCGGAAACGCTCATCGGGGCTGCGCGCTATCATCTAACGCGCGGCGGCCCCTGGCAAGGTAAGCGTGTCGTAGTCACGGCAGGGGGAACGCAGGAACCCATCGACCCCGTGCGTGCCATTGGCAACCGCTCGACCGGCAGGCAGGGTTTTGCCTTGGCGCAGGCGGCGCTGGATTGCGGCGCGGAGGTCACACTCATTGCGGGGCCCACCACGCTACCCACCCCTTGGGGCGCGCGCCGGGTGGACGTCCGCACTGCCGCGGAGATGGCCGAGGCGGTGTTTGCCGCCCTGGAAGACGCCGAGGCGCTGTTCATGGCTGCTGCGGTTGCCGATTACCGCCCCCTCCAAACCGCGGCGCAGAAGATCAAAAAGGGAAAGGACGCCCTCGACCTGCACCTGACCCGCACGGTGGATATTTTGGCTGAGGTGCACGCCCGCCGCGGCGATCTTCCCACCCTGCAACTGGTGGTGGGCTTTGCCGCCGAAAGCCGAGATTTGGTGGAGAACGCCCGCGCCAAATTGCAGGCCAAAGGGTTGGACATGATCGCAGCCAACGACATCACCGCCCGCGATGCGGGTTTTGGCGCGCCGACCAACCGGATCACCCTGCTCTACGCCGATGGGGGCGCCGAGCCGTTGCCGTTGATGGGGAAGGAAGAAGTCGCCCGCCACATCCTGGCGCGCGCCTTGGTCTTGTTGCAGGGTGGGATGGTCGGCCATTTGTGCAGCGCCTCGGCGTGGGAAAACGCTCAACGACTGGGGGAATACCGGCCACCTTCGTTGGAACGGCAAGGCTTCATTCACTTTGCGCGGCTGGATCAATTGGCCGTGGTCGCCCAACGGTGGTTCCCCGGGAGGAACGACCTGCTCTTGTTGCTGGTGCCGATGACGCGGCTCATTCCCCATCTGCGCTGGGAGGCGACAGACGGCGCACTCTACCCCCACTTGTATGCGCCTTTGGCGATCGATGCGGTGGCCGAAGTGCGAAAATATAACGGTTGAAAAAGGCTTCGTGGCGATGGGCTGCGCTCACGGATGTGCGGTAGGCACGGCCACGAAGCCTACTCCTCGCGGGCCAACATGGGTGCCGATGACGGTGGTGACCAACACGGAAAGCGGTGGCTGGCGCAGCGTTGACGCGTTGGCGGCGGCGAGCAGGGCGCGAGCATCCGCCTCCGCGCCGGTGTGCAGCACGGCCAGGTAATCCAACGGCCCCAGGCTATGCAAATGCTCTGCCAGGCGCGCCAATCCTTTGGAGCGGGTGCGCACGGCAGGCAATCTCAGCACTTCCCCGTGCCGCACTTCTACGAACGGCTTGATGCGTAGGAGGGAACCCAACCTGGCTTTAGCCCAGGAAACCCGCCCGCTACGGCGGAGAAATTCCAACGTGTCCAACATGGCAATCAGGCGTACGCGGTGGCCAATCTCCTCGGCCGCAGCCAACACCGCTTCAAGCGTGCCCCCGGCCTGCGCGACGCGCGCCGCCGTCAGCACCTGAAATCCCAGGCCGAGGGTCAATTGCCTGCTATCGACGACATGCACCTTTCCCCTGAAATCTTGTGCCGCCAGGCGAGCATTTTGGTAAATGCTGCTCAAGGTTTGAGCCAGGTGGATGGAGACCACGGCATCGGCTTCTTCCAACAGGCGGCGGTAGGTTTCGGCAAACACCCCTGCCGAAGGCGCCGCTGTGGTAGGCAAGGGGTTCATTTCCGGCAAACGGCGGTAGAATTCGGCCCGCGACAGCCCCTCGCCATCCAGGTATTGCTGCTCGTCTATGATAACCACGGCGGGTACCACCACAATCCCGTAGGCCGCGGCCAGAGCGGGCGGAATGTCGCCTGTGCTATCGGTCACGATGCGGATGACAGGCATGGCAACCTCACAAAAAACGGGCAGGCTATGGCCTGCCCGGAAAGTGTGGGCACGCCGTGCTGCTCAGCCTGCGGAGCAGTACCAGTCTTCCCGTGTCCACGGCAGGCCGCTGGGGGCGTGCTCCGATTTTACCAGCAAAGATTGATAAACCTCGTGGCGATCCTTCCAAAAGTTGTACGCTGATCCTGCCATGAAAAGCCGCCAGATGCGGTAAGTGGTCTCGTCGACGAACCGGAGCGCCTCCTCGTGGTGCGCTTCCAGCCGCCGCACCCAATGCTCTAACGTCCGGGCGTAATGTTCGCGCAGGCTTTCCACGTCGCGCACCTCGAAACCGGTTTCCTGTGCCACCTTGAGGGTGAGCCAAATGGGCTCCAGTTCGCCATCGGGGAAGACATAGCGGTCGCCGAAAGTGTTGCGTTGCCAGGGGATGTTGGCATGGCGTGCGATGCCGTGATTGAGAAAGACGCCGCCCGGTTTGAGTAGCCGGTAAGCCTGCTGGAAGTACACCGGCAACATCTCTTCGCCGACGTGCTCGAACATACCCACGCTGACCAGTTTGTCGAAGCCTTCGTGGTCGTCCACCTCTCGGTAATCCAGCAACTCGACGCGTGCCAGGCCCTCCAGTCCTTCTTGCCGAATGCGCTCGTTGGCCCAGCGGTATTGATTCTCGCTCAAGGTAATGCCCAAGGCCTGCACGCCGTAATGCTTCGCAGCGTGGATGACCAGCGCGCCCCATCCACACCCAATGTCGAGCAGCCGTTCACCGGGTTGGAGCCGTAGTTTGCGGCAGATGTAGTCCAGTTTTTGCTCCTGGGCAGTGTCGATGTCCTCTTCCCCCGTGCGGAAGTAGGCGCAGGAATAGACCATGTTTTTGTCCAACCAGAGGGCGTAAAACTCGCTGGGTACATCGTAATGGTATTGGATGGCCTGGCGATCGCGGGCGATGCTGTGGCGTTTCCCCCGCAGTCGGGCGGCACGGCGCCGCTCGCGCTCGGCATCTCCCTTTGGCAGGCGCAACAATTTTTGCAACAACCGCACTTTGTCGCTCAGGCTCCAGTCGGTTTCCTCCAGCAAGCGATCGGCGAGGGGAAAGACGCCAAAGATGTCGCCTTCGATGTCGAAATCATCGTAGATATAGGCCTCGCCCATGCTGAGATCGCTGGAAAGGTCGCGGAACATCAGGCGCAGCGCGCCGGGATGCTTGAGCACAAGGGTAAAGCGCGGCGGATCGGTCTCGGCGGGCCACACGGTGCCGTCCCACAGGCGCACGGAGAAGTCGCGCGGGTGCAAGTCGCCCAACAGGGCTTGTAAGAAGTCCAGGGCGACGGCAACATACCTGTCGGTCACATTGAGAGTACTCATGGTTGCCTCCTGGAGAAATTTTTTGAAGTTATGCTCATTTTTTATTGTAGAAGGTCTCCGCCGAAAATATAGTGACGCTTGTCATGGGCAAACAAAGGCCGCCGAGCACTCACTTTCTTAAAACTTCTGCCGATACCTTAAAACTTTGCCAATAGCCCTTTTGTCCCCTTGCGCTTTGGGGATGGGCGTGCTAAAATGCCTCCCCCGATATATAGGAGGGTGTGAACTCTCCTCCCCCAGATATGGCGGTTGCGTATGCGTTGTCCTTTTTGCGGTCACCATCAAAGCCGAGTGCTTGACACTACGCATGACAAACAGGGAGGTATCCGACGGCGGCGGGAATGTGTTCGGTGCAAGCGGCGGTTTAGCACCTATGAGCGTCCATTGTTGGCGACGCCGCTCATCGTCAAGCAGGACGGTACACGGGAGGAATTCAACCGCGACAAACTCACCCGCGGTATTCGGATTGCCTGCGCCAAGCGTCCGGTTTCGGGTGAGAGCATCGAGCGGCTGGTGGGGACAGTAGAAGCTCGCCTCCAACAGATGGGTAAAGCCGAGGTCTCTTCTCGCGTGGTGGGCGACTTGGTCATTGAAGAACTCAAGCAACTGGACCAAATTGCGTATATCCGTTATGCCATTGTGTATCTGGGGTTGGACGATTTGCAATCCATTCGGAAAGAAATCGACCGTTTGTTGGAAAACTCTTGAATACGGTTCGGCAGGAGCCTTACCCGCGCCTGTTAGCATCCTTACAATAGGCTCCCTTGCTTCTACGCCAGTACCGCACGGTTTCGCCGGAGTGGCGGGACGCGTGCGCTCTAAGCGACATTGCACAGGAGGTAATTAGCATGGCGAAGACAACTGTCCCAACGAAAGGGTTGCTACCCACGCCCCCTTTGCCCAAAGGGCTCCCCAAGGTCAACTTGACCGAAAACGCTTTCAAAGTGTTCGTGCGGCGCTACGTGCGCAAAGGCCCCGACGGCAAACCGGTCGAAACCCCAGAAGAGACCTTCTGGCGCGTAGCCTATCACGTCGCCAAGGCCGAAAGCGAATTTGGCGCTGACGAAGCAGAAATTATTGAACAGGCTAAGGTCTTTTACAAATTATTGATCGCCAAGCGCTACATCCCCAACTCACCGACCTGGACGGGGGCAGGCACGCCCTTGGGACAACTGGCCGCGTGTTTTGTGCTGCCGATTTCCGACGATATGGGACGCAAAGATTCGGGCATTTTTACCACCTTGCGCAACGCGGCGCTTATCCAGCAGACGGGCGGCGGCAACGGCTTCTCGTTCTCCCGCCTGCGCCCTAAGGGCACCCTGGTCAAATCTTCCGCCGGGCAGGCTACCGGGCCGGTGGGCTTCCTGCGGGTGTACGACAAGGCTTTTGGTGAAATTGCCCAGGGCGGCAGCCGGCGCGGGGCCAACATGGCCGTGTTGCGCGTCGACCATCCTGACATCGAGGAATTCATTACCTGCAAGACCGACGAAAACGCCATCACCAATTTCAACATTTCGGTCGGTATTACCGATGCCTTCATGCGAGCAGTGGAGAACGACGAGGAATGGGAACTGCGCTTCCCCGACGTCCTCGATCCCCGCTACGATACCTTCGACGGCACGTTGGAACAGGCCGAAGATGCGGGCATCCCTATCCGGGTGTACAAAAAGGTGCGCGCCCGCGATCTGTTCGACAAAATCGTCAAGCAAGCGCACCATAATGGTGAGCCGGGGTTGTTGTTCCTCGATACTGCCAACCGCTCCAACCCCGTGCCGCATCTTTACCCGCTGGAAGCCACCAACCCGTGCTTTGTGGGAGATGTGCGGATTGCGACGACCAAAGGCTTGATCCCGATAAAAGAACTGGCTGCACTGGGCAAGGCGTTTGACATTGTGACCGACAAGCGGGCGCCGTTTGGCGGGGTGGGGCAGGCGCTCTCCGGCGAAGGCACGACCCCCCGGCTGGCTCTGCGAGCATGGAAAACCCGCACCAACACCCCCGTGATGCGGTTGCGAACCCGCTACGGCTATACCGTGGTGGCAACCCCCGACCATCCTTTCCTCACACCGCGCGGCTATGTCGCATTGCAAGATCTGCGCCCCGGCGACGAATTGCTCTTGCAATCGGGCGAAGGAGGATGGAGCGATGACAACGCCCTCCCCAACCGTGAGGCGTTCGCGGAAACCAGGGCGGCGATGGCCCTGGCGGGCGATTATGCCTCTGGCCACCAACAGCAGCGCCGGGATTTTGCCGCCCAATATGCCCACCTGCCGCAAACGTGGTCCCAAGAGTTAGGGCTGGTCTTGGGCTGGCTGGTCGGTGATGGCTGGATGAGCCCCGCCAGCCACTCGCCTGTCGGTATGGCTATCCAATCCCCCGCTATGCTCGAGCGCATCCATCGCATTTTGCGCCCGTGGTTTGGTGAGGGGCATGTTGCCGACCGCGGTTCTCATTACCAATTGACCTACGGACGCCTGCCTTACGAATTTTTCGCTTCCCTGGGCGTCGAGGCGGTCAAATCGCCTCACAAGCGGGTGCCGGAATCCATCTGGCGGGCGCCTCGCGAGGCCGTGGTGGGTTTCCTGCAGGGCCTCTTTAGCGCCGATGGTAGCGTGCAGGTCAATGCTGCCAAAAGCGATTGCACCGTCCGGCTTGCCAGTTCATCACGTGGATTGCTGGAAGACGTCCAACTGCTGCTGCTGAATTTTGGCATTGTGGCGCGCATCTACCAGCGTCGAAAAGCCAAAGCCACGCTGCTCCCCGATGGGCACGGCGGCCAGCGCGCTTATCAGACCGCCGAGCAATACGAATTGGTCATCGGCAAGGCCAACCGTGATCGCTTTGCCCACCTCATCGGCTTTGCCGACCCGGAGAAGCAACAACGCCTGATGCAGTATGTGGAAAGCCTTTCCCGTGGCCCTTATCGGGAAACGTTCGTAGATACGGTGGAAAGCATCGAAGATGCCGGTACGGCGGATGTTTACGACCTGACCGAGCCGGAAACCCACAGCCTGATTGCCAACGGCCTGGTTTGCCACAACTGCGGCGAACAATGGCTGGGGCCCTACGAAAACTGCTGCTTAGGCTCGATCAACCTGGCGCAGCACACCACCCCTGAGGGCAAGGTGGACTGGGATAAACTGCGCGAAACCACCGAACTGGCCGTGCGTTTTCTGGATGACGTTGTGGAAGCCAATGCCTACGTGCCCGCGGTGCCTCAGTTGAAAGAAGCCGCCCACCGCGCCCGCCGCATTGGCCTGGGCATCATGGGCCTGGCCGACCTGATGTATGCCAACGGTGTGCGTTATGGCTCGCCGGAAGCGCAAGAGTTTGCCGCTCAGGTGATGGAGTTCATCCGCTACCATGCCATGCGCACCAGTATTGCCCTGGCAAAAGCGCGCGGCCCCTTCCCGGCCATCAAGGGCAGCATTTACGACCCCGAAAACCTGAAATGGCAGCCGCCCCAATGGCCTGACTGGCTCGGCGGCGGCCCCAAAACCGACTGGGGGCGGCCCGAACTGGAT
>JALSPT010000033.1 GCA_026985785.1 Anaerolineales bacterium | reverse complement strand
ATTTCCTGTTGAAATCCGCCGGAATCTCCCCCCACAGACGCGTATCCCATTTCAGCACGGAAGGATGATCGGGGTGCTCCCGCAGCCAGGCTTCGGCGGCAGCAATACGAGCAAACAACGCTTCGCTTTCCGGCGTGCGGGGCAAACGGGTGCGGCAACGCCCACCTGCCACCCAATCACGAGCCACTCGCGAATCCGAATACACCGGCCAATCCAACCCCCTCTCCGTCAGCCATCTCAACGCATCCACAATGGCGAGAAACTCGCCCACATTGCCTGTGCCCACCGGCAGCGGCCCCACCCGAAAGACTTCCTCCTCCGTATCCACCCGCACGCCGCGATACGTCACCGGGCCCCGAGGCCCCGCGGCAGCAGCATCTACCGCCAGGCTGGGCAACACCGGGCGGCGCGCTGCCGTCCGCCAGCGGCCTTGCGAGGCCGGGCGCCCCACATACGCCCCATAATCGCGCCGCCAGGCCGCCTCGGCATCCGCCTGACTGGCAAATCCTTTGTACTGCGCGCCGGGAAAACCCTCCACCTGCCGTCGCGCTTCATCCCATGAAGCGTAAATTCCCGGCTTTCGCCCCTTCCACACAACGTAAAAACGCTTGCGTTCTCGCACCATACTCACCTCCACCACCGACCTCGTCATCTCCGCCGGTCAAATGCTGTATAATCCTAACACAACCCCTTCACCACGAGGCATCCTATGCCCAAAACCCTGCTCATCCTCAACCCCAATGCCGATGTCGGCCACGCCTGGCGGCGGGTGGCTGACCTGCGCCCCCTCGCCGAGGAACTGGCTCCTGGCGAACTGCATTGGGCCGGGACGGTATACCCCACCCACGCAGGTCATCTGGCGCGCCAGGCCGCCGAGCAGGGCTTCGAGCGGGTGGTCGCCATCGGCGGCGACGGCACGGTGCACGAAGTGGTTAACGGCCTGATGCAAGCACCTGCCGACCAGCGCCCCAGCCTCGGCGTGGTGCCCCTGGGTTCCGGCAACGATTTTGCTTATGGTGTCGGCCTGCCCGCCGACCCTCACGCCGCCCTGCGCCTCGCGCTGCGCGGTCGTCCCAAAGCCATCGACGTCTTCCGCGTGCAAGACGAACACGGGCGGGCGGAGTTCGTTGACAACACTCTCGGCATCGGCTTCGACGCCATCGTCACCATCCGCGCCCATCAATTGCCCCTGCTGCGCGGCTTCCCGATGTATCTCACCGCCGTGCTGCAAACCATTACCCTCGACCACCACCCACCGCACTTTCACCTGGAAATCGACGGCCAGCCGCTGGAAACCGATGCCTTGATGCTCGTGGTGGGCAACGGGCCGCGCGAAGGCGGCGGCTTCCTCACCACGCCCCATGCCCGCCCCGACGACGGCGTGCTCGACTATCTCCTCATGCCTGCAATGTCGCGGCTGGCCATGCTCCAACTGGTGCCCAAGGTGATGAACGGCTCCCACGTCCACCACCCCGCCGTGCAGATCGGCACCCTTCGCACTTTACACCTGAGCGCCGACCGCCCGCTGCAAATCCACATCGATGGCGAAATCTTTGCCGGCTCCGATTCTCATGTCCGCCATCTGGAAATCGCCATCGTGCCTCACGCGCTCCAGGTAGCCGCCCTCCCTTCTGACCAACCCGCTTGACCATGCCTTCCCTCCACTACCACCTCCACCAGCCCGACCTGGGCCTGCTGCGCATTTTCGCCGGCCACTGGGGCATCGAAGCGCCGTTGCCCGACCGCGCGTCCGCCATCGCCGCGCTGGAAGACCACATGCTCGACGCAGCGCAAGTGGAGGCGGTGTGGGCCAGGCTGCCCGACGATGCCCGCGCGGCGCTCCAGGCGCTCCTGTCACGCCAGGGGCGGATGCCGTGGGCCGATTTCGTCCGCCGCTTTGGCGAATTTCGCGAGATGGGCCCCGCCCGCCGAGAGCGAGAACGCCCCCACGAGCACCCCACCTCGCCGGTGGAGATGCTGTGGTACACCGGCCTGGTGGGGCGCGCCTTCCTGCCAACCGACCGTGGTCCGGTGGAATTTGCCTACATCCCCGACGAGTTGCTCCCCTTGCTGCCCGCAAGCGAAGAACCCGATACAGAGGAAGCCCCCCCCGGACGCCCCGCCACGCCGGAGGAAAGCGCCCACCCCCTGCCTCTTACCGACCATATCCTCGACCACCTCACCACCTTCCTGGCCGCCCGGCGCGCCCGCCGCCCCTGCGACCAGGCGCCCGACCGATCAGCCTGGCGCTACACCCCCGACCACCTCGCCGCCCTTGCCCGTGCCGCCGGGATGCTCTCTCCCGATGGCGAAGTGGTCACCGACGCGGCACGCGCTTTCCTTACCGCCCCACGGGGGCGCGCCCTGCTGCTGCTTTTCTCCGCCTGGCGGGATGGCACTTTCAACGACCTGAAACTGATGCCCGGCGTGGTGACCGAAGGCCATTGGGAAAACGACCCCCGTCAGGCGCGCGCCGCCATTCTCGACTGGCTGAAGCGCGTCCCCCAAAAAACCTGGTGGAGCCTGGAAGGGTTGATCGCTGCCGTGCAGCAATGCTGCCCCGATTTCCAACGCCCTGCGCCCGGCGATTACGCTTCGTGGTACCTGCGCGATGCCCACAGCGACGCCTCGCTGCGCGGTTGGGAACATTGGCGGGAAGTGGACGGGGCGCTCATCCGCTTTATCATCACCGGCCCATTGGCCTGGCTGGGGGTGGTACGGCTGGCCGCGCCCGAAAAGGGCGCCGCCCCCACGGCCTTTCGCCTCACCTCGTGGGGAGAAGCCCTGCTGCAAGGCCGCCCGCCCGCGGGATTGCACGCCGAAAACCGCCCCCTGCAACTGCGCTCCGATGGCTTGATCTTAGCCTCCTGGCAGACCCCGCGGGTGGTGCGCTACCACGTCGCCCGCTTTGCCGACTGGGAAGGCACCACCGCCCACGGCTACCGCTTCCGCCTGAGCGCCGAGGCGCTGGAACGGGCAGCATCCCAAGGCATCCACGCTTCTCAAGTCCTCCGTTTGCTCGAAAGCCGCGCCGAAGCCATGCCGCCTTCCATCAAACAGGCATTGTTACGCTGGATGGCCGATGGTGCCCAGGCCACGCTGCAACCACTGACCGTGCTGGAAGTGAGCGACCCTGCCATCCTCACGGCTTTGCAAGAAAGCGCAGCCCGCCGCTACATCGTGCGTGTCCTCAGCCCCACAGCCGCGGCGATCCCTCCTGCGGCAGCAGCCAAAGTGCGCGCCGCACTGGCCGAGTTGGGCTATTTCGCCAAGGTAAAAGAAGGTTGAGCCTCACGCAGGCGCAAAGTATGGTTTAATGGGGGCGGAGGTTCCATGCCATCATCCCCTGCGCGCCGAACGTTTCCCATGCTTTTGTTGCTGACTTTGGGGCTGTTGCTGGGCGCGTGCGGGCCGATGACGCCTTACCCCACCGCCACCGCAACGGCATCGCCCCCTACTTCCACACCGCGCCCGACCACGCCATCTCCACCAGCGACAACCACGCCCGCCGCGCCCCCCTCTCCTCCCGCTTTCACCACTGATCTGGACGCCATAGACCGCCAGGTCGCCATCTTGCTGGGCATCGCCGCACCGCCCAAAGTGGCTCGCGTGGTGCTTTCACCCTCCGCCCTGGCTGCCAAAGCCTCCCTCCTGGCCCCCACCCCGCCCTCCCCCGACCTCACTTTGTGGACGGCGCTCGATTTGCTCCCGCCCGACGACCTGCCTGACCCTCTCTTCCCGCCCCCTCCTGAGCAGCGCCTTGCCTTCTTTGCCCCCACCGAAGACACCATCTTCCTCACCACCGAAAGCGGCAGCCGGGCAGCCCTAAACCAGGCATACGTGCATGCTTATGCACGCGCCCTTCTCTTTCACGTCCACGCCCTGCCTCCTTGCGGCCAGGACATCGACCGCTGCACCGCCTACTGGGCCGTGGCCGAAGGTTACGCTACCTACGCCGAATACCTCTGGTTCTCCGCCTTTGGTCAAGCCATGAGCCCCCCATCCACCCCGACGGTTTCCCCTACACCCGCCATCACCCCACCGGCGATCGCCCAATGGCAACTGTTCCCCACCCTTTGGGGCACGCAGTTCCTCTTTGGCCTGGAACAACAAGGCGGGCAAGGGCTGTTCAGCGAGGCCCTTGCCCATCCTCCGAGGACGACCGCCGAGGTGATGTTTCCCGCCCGTTATCCATCTTCCCCACCGGAAGAAGTAGCCTTGCCTTCAAGCCAGGCACTTAAGGGTGCTTTGGGTACGGGCTGGGAAGAGCAAGGGCGTGGTGACTTCGGCGCTTGGCCGCTCTACCTGATGCTGACCGCCTCTTTGCAAGCCGATGCCCGCCTCCCTGCCGATGAGGCCGCTGCTGCAGTGCGCGGCTGGGCCGGCGGCGGATGGGCATCTTTCCGCAGCACTGCCGGCCAAGCGGCCATGCTGGCCGACCTGCGCTGGGTTACCGGCGAGGATACCGTTGCCTTCACCAAAGCCTTCGTCCGCTA
>JALSPT010000032.1 GCA_026985785.1 Anaerolineales bacterium | reverse complement strand
GAGGGCTATTTCCTCGGCACGCCGGTGTGGCAGATGGGCGCCGACCGCAGCGGAGGGGCGGCTTTGTTGGCCCAGACGTTGGCTTACAACTTTGGCATTACCACGGATCACTACGTCGTGGTCAGCGGGCAGGCGTTTCGCGACCTCATCGATGCCATGGGCGGTTTGCAGATCTATCTTCCTGCCCCGGTGAAGGACGAGAATCAAGCACATGCCAATTTCCCCGCCGGGTATCAAACTTTGGACGGTTATCATGTTTGGCTGCTGGCACGGGTGCGTAAGGATGTTGGTGACCTGGGCCGTATTCAGCGCCAAACGCTCATTTTGAAAGCCATTTTGGACCGGATCACCAGCCCGGCAATCCTGCCCCAATTGCCGGAGATGATCAAACTGTACCATTCGTTGGTGATGACCGACCTTTCCCCGCAGCAGATGACCCAGTTGGCCTGTTTGTTGCAAAAGATGGACAAGCCGAAAGAGCATTTTCACTTTTACAGTGTGCCGCGCGGCTTGTTGAAGGAGGAAGGTCAGATCATCTACATTGGGCCCAACAAATCGACGGTGCCCCAGGATGTGCTTTTGTGGGACGAGCGGTACAAGCAATGGCTGCACGATGCGTTGGAAGGCAAGGTGCAGCCGTAGGGCTGAGTCGCGAGGGTAGAAAGGTTGGGTTTTCTCAATAAGAAGAAGCATGGTTGGGTGAGGTGATGGGAAAGCAGCGAGGTGATGAACTTGATCTCAGCCGTTATGGCCTGTGGCTGCTGGTGGCGGCGGGCGTGTTGTTGGCGTTTGTGGCGTTGACCTCGATTGCGCGGCGCGCTGCAACCGTGCGAGAGTTGGAGCATCAGGTCGCGACGGTCTCTGCCCAATACCAGCATGTTTCCGCAACGCAGGCTTACCTGCAAACGCAGATCGCCCGTGCGACGGAAGGTGTTGGGTTCGACGAACAATTGCGGGAAGAAGCGGGTATGGCGCGCCAAGGGGATGAGGTGATCGTGCCGCTGCCGGTGGGCACGGCAGCCCCTACTCCTACACCGCCTGCGGCGAACGCTACCGCCGAGGCGCTGCCCCCACCGCCGTGGGAGATGTGGTGGCGTTTGTTCTTTGCTCCTTTGAACTGAGGCTGGGCGTTGATGCATAACAAAACCGCTGTCGGGCAAATGCCGGCAGCGGTTTTTGCTTTGCAGCGTTGAGGCGCAGCGGCGGCGTGTTGAGGCAGGGCTTTTTAAAAGTCTTGCACTTGATTGCTCCAGAGGCGAAGATCTCTCCTAACCCCCGCCCGAAAAGCGCATTTTGCGCTTTTCGGGCACCCCCTTCCCTCTCTTACTAAGAGAGGGAAGGGGGAAAGCCGCCGTCAGGCGGCTTGGGGATGGGTGAGATCGACCTCAGCGCGGCAAAATACGGTAAATTGGCCATTGTTGAAAAGCCCCGGTGTTGAGGGGGTTGTTAGCCGCCGCTGGTGGGCGCGGCGGAAGGGGAGGGGGTGGGCGTGGGCGGCTGGTTGGCCGAGCCGCTCCAACTGAAGACTCGCCGCTCACTGGCGTCGCCAGCCGGCTGCCAGATCGGGTTGCCTTCGTCGTCGGTGCCCACTTGCCGTACCGTCACTACCCACCAGCGGAAGATGTGCGGTTGTGGCTCGGCAGGGCGGAAGGAGGAAGGCACCACATACTTCGTGTCGGTGACATAGGCGACGATTTTGCGCCCGTGGTCGGCTGTCAGATCTTCGACTGTCACCTGATAGGCTTCGTTGTCCCGCAGTTCGCCCACCGACGCCCATTGCAACGCGACCGTATCGTCGGCCAGGGAGTACACCGCTCCGTTGATGGGGATGAGGAGGTTGGGCGCGGGGTAGGGCGGCGGCGGCGTAGGCGTCGCGGTGGGGCCGGGCGTGGGGTTGCGCATACACAGGGGGATGATGAGCGTTTGCGCTGCAAACACTGTGTTGCTCGCCAGCCCGTTGTATTGGCGGATGGCCTCGATGGGCACATTGTAATTGGCAGCAATACCGCTCAGGGTGTCGTTTTCCTGCACGGTGTAGGTGATTTTTTCGCACGCCTGGGCGGTGGCATCGGCTGGGCTGAGGGTGGCTTTAGGAGTGGGGCTGGGTGTGGGGGTGGGTTGGGGGATGAGCAGTTTTTGCCCCACGTAGAGCGTGCATGCCGAAGAAAGGTTGTTTTGCAGGATGATGCTTTGGATGGAGACGTTGAAGGCCAGGGCGATGCTGCCGCAGGTGTCGCCGTTTTTGACGACGTAGGCCAGCGGCGTTGGGGTGGGAAGGGGGGTATTGGTCGGTGTGGGGGGGAGCGGCGTGGGGGTGATGGTGGGAGTCGTCGTGAGAGTGGGGGTGGGTTGCGGCGTTGGTTCTACGATGCGATTGGTTTTGCTGAGGGCAAAGTAAACCATCCCTGCCCCCAAGGCGACGAAAAACGCCAGCAGGCCCAATGCAATGGGAAGGCTCAGGGTGATCTCGGGCATCCTGCTGGCTTTGGTCACGCTTTGAGGCGCCTGGGCGCCTTCGGGTGTGAGCACCGTGCCGCATACATGGCAACGGGTCGCCGAGGCACTGAGGCGAGTGCCGCAGGTGGGGCAAATTTTGGTGGCGTTTTCAGGTTTATCAGCCATAGAGCACCTTTTATGCCGAGTTCGGCGCGCCGATTATACCATGCCCACGATGGTATACTTTCACGCGTGTACAGCCTGTATATCCATGTGCCGTTTTGCCGCCAGCGGTGCAGTTATTGCGATTTCAACACATACGCCGGGCAGGAGCACTTGCGGGCGGCGTATGTGGAAGCCGTGTGTCGGGAGCTGCGCTTTTTGGCAGCGGGGGCGTCCGAGCGCCTGCCGGTGCACACGGTGTATTTTGGGGGAGGTACGCCTTCATTGCTTTCGCCGCAGCAAGTGGCGCAGGTGTTGGAAGCCGTGGCGCAGCATTTCGCCCTGACCGCCGGTGCAGAAGTGACGCTGGAGGCCAACCCGGCGACGGTGGACGAGGCGGCATTGCGGGCGCTTCGGCGGGCGGGGGTGAACCGCTTGAGCCTGGGGATGCAATCGGCACACCCGGATGACCTTCGTTTGCTGGAGCGCGATCACGACTTCGTGGCGGTCATTCGCACGGTGGTGGCTGCGCGGCGGGCAGGTTTCGACAACCTCAACCTGGACCTGATCTTTGGCTTGCCCCAGCAACCTTTGGCGCGTTGGCAGCAAACGGTGGAACTGGCGCTCGGGCTGGCGCCGGAGCACTTTTCGCTCTACGCCCTGACGCTGGAGCATGGCACGCCACTGGCGCATTGGGTGGCGCACGGGCTGGTGCCCGCGCCGGATGATGACCTGGCGGCGGAGATGTACTTGTGGGCTGATAGGCGTTTGCGGGAGGTGGGTTTTGCGCAATATGAGATTTCCAACTGGGCACAGCCTGGGCGGGCTTGCCGCCACAATTTGCAATACTGGCGCAACCGGCCTTATTTGGGCGTAGGAGCAGGGGCGCATGGCTATGCGGCTGGGGTTCGCACGATGAACGTCCTTACGCCGGCGGCATACATTCGCCGCTTGCAGGCTGAAGACGCGCGCCCTCGGCCATTTCCGCGAACGCCGGCCACGGTCGAAGCGCGACGGCTTTCGGAAGCGGACGAAATGGCCGAGACGATGATGATGGGGCTGCGGCTGACCGCCGAAGGAGTGTGTCGGGCGGCTTTCGCCAGGCGCTTTGGACGTTCGCTGGAGGCCGTGTATGGCGAGAAAATTCGGCGCCTGATGGCGCTGGGCTTGCTGACGTGGAGCGCAGACGGTGAATGCCTGCGGTTGACTTCGCGCGCCCGCCTGGTAGGGAACTGGGTTTTTCGGGAGTTTGTGTGAGACACTGGCTTTGGTCTGAGGCCAGAGATGGCGCTGCCTCCACGCTTCTTGGGGGGCAGCGACGGGAAATTCTCCCCCTGGCTTTAGCCGTGCAGCGGGCGAAAGGGTATAATGGGGGAAAAGAATTCTCTTCTTTGGAGGTTGCAATGCATTACCGTCGCCTGGGACGTTCCGGCCTCAAGGTTAGCGAAATCTCTTATGGCGCATGGGTCACTTTTGGCAACCAGTTGGGTGTCAAGGAGGCGGCCGAACTCATTCACGCCGCGTATGATCATGGCATCAACTTTTTCGACAACGCCGACGTGTACGCCCGTGGACAAGCCGAAATCTTGATGGGCAAAGCCATTGCCGATTTGCCCCGTGAGGCCCTGGTGCTCTCCAGCAAGGTTTTTTGGCCCACGATGCCCGGCCCCAACGGGCGCGGGCTTTCTCGCAAGCACATTGTGGAATCCGTTCATGCTTCTTTGCGGCGCCTGAATACCGATTACCTGGACATTTACTACTGCCACCGTTTCGACCCCGATACGCCGGTCGAAGAGGTGGTTTATACCATGAATCTGCTCATTCAGCAGGGCAAGATCCTCTACTGGGGCACCTCGGAGTGGACAGCGGCGCAAATCGTAGAAGCCATTGGTATCGCCCGGCAGCATCACCTCATTCCCCCAACGGTGGAGCAGCCGCAGTACAACATGTTCCACCGCCGTCAGGTGGAGATCGACCTTGCCCCCGTGGCGCAGAAATTCGGTATTGGCCTGACGACCTGGAGCCCGCTCTATTCCGGCATCCTGAGCGGGAAATACAACGACGGCATCCCCGAGGGGAGTCGCGCGTCGCTGGAAAGCATGGCCTGGATTCGGGATCGTCTTACGCCTGACACCATCGCCAAGGTGCGTCAACTTTCCGCCTTGGCTGCCGAACTGGGGGTCACCACCGCGCAACTGGCGATTGCCTGGCTGCTGCGCCGCAAGGAAGTCTCGAGCGTGATCACCGGCGCGAGCAAGATTGGCCAGTTGAAAGAGAACCTTGGGGCAACAGCAGCCCTCAACAAACTGGGAAACGACGTTTTGGAACGCATCGAAGCGATCCTGCAAAACGCCCCGGAGGAGTGAAATGAGCCGCTGGACCGCGATCAAAAAAGCCAAGGCATGGTGGGAACGCAGGCCGGTTTACCTCGACACCGAGACGACCGGCTTAGGTGCCGACGCAGAGGTCATTGAAATTGCCATCGTGGACGCCGACGGGCGCCCCCTGGTGAACACCCTCATTCGCCCCCTGCGTCCGGTGCCTGTGGATGCTACGAATGTGCATGGCTTGAGCACAGCCATGCTCCAGGGGGCTCCTTCCTGGCCGGAGGTTTGGCCGCAGATTCAGGCCGCCTTGGCGGGGAGGCTGGTGCTGATCTACAATGCTGATTACGACGTCCGGCTGATGCGCCAAACGGCGGCGCAGTATGGCATGGATTTTGAAGTGCCGGGTGCCGAATTTGGCGACCTGTTGGCGCTGTATTCAGAATTCAAGGGCGCTCGTGGACAAGACGGCGAACTGCGCCGCTGGCGATTGGCACAGGTAGGGCGGGAGTTGCAAATTCCCATCCCCAACAGTCACCGCGCCCTGGACGACACCCTGTTGGCGCGCGAGGTGCATCGCAAGATCGCCGAGCAGCCGCTTCCGTGGGGGTAGGCTATGAAACGCCCCCCTTCCTGGCTTGCCTTGATGTGGTTTGTGCTGGCTGCGCTGCCATTGCCGGCTTATCTCGCTCGCCTCGCCCCCCGTTGGGTGGGGCTGACCTTTTTGCTCCAGGTAGTGTTTTTCTTCGGCGTGGGTTACCTGGGGAGCGCGGCGCTGGGCTATGGCACGGCGTTGTTTAGCACGGTGATCGTTTCTCTCCTCCAACTGAGCGCTCGGCAACTCTGGCTGGGTGATGTGGGGTTCTGGTGGGCGACGTTGGTCATCGACCTGGCCGCCGCGTTGGGCGGGGCGTTGCTGTGGCGCTGGCGCGAAGCCCATTACGGGGCTGATTTCCATTTCGACCTCATCGCACCGTGGTACGAGCGCCTCATCCATCCGCAAGATCCGGCCCGTTTGCTTCAGGCGTTGCAACTCACCCCTGAAAGCCGTGTGTTGGATGCCGGTGGCGGCACCGGGCGGGTAGCGCAGTTCCTTCAACCTGCCCGTCAATTGGTGGTCGCTGACCTCTCGGTGGGAATGTTGCGCTACGCCATGCAAAAGCCCAAGGTGCAGGCCGTGGCGGCGTTGACCGAGCGGTTGCCTTTCCCCGACAACACTTTCGACCGGATCGTGATGGTCGATGCGCTGCATCACGTCTTCGAGCAGCGCCGCTCGGTGGAGGAATTGTGGCGCGTGCTCGCGCCGGGTGGGCGCTTGGTCATCGAGGAGCCGGATTTCAACCTTCCCATCATCAAAGCCTTGGCTGTGGGCGAGAAGCTGCTCCTGATGCGCTCTCACTTTCTGCGCCCAGAGGAGATCGCCGCTTTGCTCCCGGCAGATGCTCAGGTGACACTCGATTCTGCCCATGGCATGGCGCACATCATCGCGACGAAATGACTTCCCCGCAACGCCTTTGGGTGTTGCGGGTTTTCTTTTTTTGCTGTAGTCTCTCCCAGGGCTTTTCAAAAGTCTTGTACTTGATTGCTCCAGAGGCGAAGATCTCTCCTAACCCCTGCTCGAAAAGCGCATTTTGCGCTTTTCGGCCCCCCTTCCCTCTCTTACTAAGAGAGGGAAGGGGGAAAGCCGCCATCAGGCGGCTGGGGGATGGGTGAGATCGACCTCGGCGCGGCAAAATACGGTAAATTGGCCATTATGGAAAAGCCCTGAGTCTCCCCTAGCCCCATGAAAGGAGTGTGTGCCATGTCGCCGATTGCTTTTGTCACCGATACCACCGTCAACATGCCATCTGAGATGGCTCGCGCCTATGGCATTCACGTCGTGCCGGTGTATGTAATTTTTGGCGACCAATCCTACAAAGATTACGAAGAGATGCCGCCGGAGGTTTTCTACCGCCGCTTGGCCGAATACAAACGCGAGACCGGCGCGATGCCGACGACTTCCCAGCCCTCGCCTGCCGATTTCCGCGCGGCTTACCTTGCCCTTGCCGAGCAGGGTTACACCACCGCCATTTCGGTACATGTGACCGCGAAGGCCTCGGGCACCTGTCAGGCCGCGGAACTGGCCGCCGAGATGGTGAGGGACGAAATTCAGGTCGTGGTGGTGGACAGCGAGAGCACGTCCATGCAAATGGGTTTCATGTTGATCGAAGCGGTGGAGGCGGTGCGTGCAGGCGGTGGCGTGGCCGAAGCCCTGGCGGCCATCGAGGCGGTAAAAGCCCGCTCGCGGCTGTATTTTACGGTGACGGAGATAGAGCACCTGACGGCGTCAGGCCGCACGCAAGGGGCGGAGGCGGCGGCGCAGGCTGCCGTGCAGGTGAAACCCGTGGTGGGCTTGTTGGACGGTGTGCCCAAGGCCGTGGCCACCGAGCGGACGTATCGCGGGGCGCTCAAGCGGGTGCTGGCTTTAGTGCGGGAGGCTGCCCAAGGTGCGCCCATCAAACGCATGGCGGTGGTACATGGCGGCATCGAGGAAAAGGCGCGTGCGTGGGCACCCGAGGCTGCAGCCGCGCTGGGCTTTCAGGGCGAACCGCTGGTGGTCGATTTTGGCCCTGCCCTGGCGGTGCATTTTGGCCCTGGCTTGTTGGGGGTGGCTGCCCAGTGGGCGTAGAGGGACTCAGGTGTAATTCAACGCTTGCAGCACACGGGGTAAGGCATGCACCACGTCGCGGGCCAGGACGGCGGCAGAGGACCCCCCTTCTTCCCACGCAAACATCCCGGCCTGGGCGTGGAGCCAGGCGCCTGCGTAGGCTGCTTCCCACGGCGGAACGCCTTGCGCCAGCAGGCCGGTGATCACCCCTGCCAGCGCGCCACCGGTGCCGGCGCGCGCCAGGGCAGCCGTGGCCGCCGGTATGACGGCAAGCCGCCCATCCGGTGCGGCCACTACGGTGCCTGCACCGGTCAACACCACGACGTGCCCCCATTCACCTGCAAAACGCTCCGCCACGGCCAGCCGGTTTTCCTGAATGGCTTCCCTGCGCAGGCCGGTGAGCAAGGCCATTTCGGCAGGGTGGGGGGTGAGGATGCTCTTCGGCGGCAGCGCCTGTGCCCAACCTTCAAGGCGCGCCAGCAATTTCAGCCCGTCGGCGTCGAGCACCAGCGGAGGCAAAGCGGGGCGCTTGGCTTGGGTCGGCGCCGTGGCGGGTACGAACCCCAAGGCGCTTTTCCCACGCGGCTGGACGCCGAGCAGCCGCGCCAGAAAATGCTCCGTGGTCTGCTCTACTCCCAATCCAGGCCCAATCAGCATGGCTTTGATGCGCTCGTTGAGTGCCTGGGTGAGCACTTCGCTGGCTTCTGCCGCCACCACGCCGAGTTCGTGTGGCAGAAGCAACCACGTGGCCTCTGGTAAATGACCAGCGAGCACGCCATGCAAGAGGGCCGGGACGGCCAGCATGACGCGCCCTACCCCCACGCGGTAAGCGGCTTCTCCTGCCAGCAAAGCCGTGCCGGTGTAATTGACCGAACCGGCGACCACCATGGCCGTGCCAAAGGTGCTTTTGTAGGCGTCCTTGGGGCGCGGCGGCAGGACTTGCGCGACCATGCGTCCATCTACCCAGTAACGGTGTACCGCTTGCCAGGCAGGCAGATCCTCGGGAATGCCGATGTCTACGCCGATCACCTCTCCCATCAAGCCGAGGGCGGGCATTTGGGTCATTCCGACTTTGGCCGCTGCCATGGTCACCGTGAGGTCAGCCGATAGCGCCTCTTCGGCGGCTGCGCCGGTGTCGCAATCGATGCCCGAAGGTACATCTACGGCCACCACGATGGGGCGTTGGAACGCAATGGCTTCTTTGACAGCACGCAGCAGGCGCGCCGTCTCTTCCCGCAAGGGTAATCGTACGCCGGTGCCCAGCAGGCCATCGAGCAGCACCGCGTGGTCGCCCACGGCGCGGCGCAGGGTTTCCAAATGCGGGTCGTCGCTTGCTCGCAGGACCACCCCGCCGCCGCGCGTGAATCGGCTGACCAACGGGTCGTCCTCGCGCGGCGCGCTTAGATAGGCGGTGGCCTGCCATCCCAGCCGCAGCAACTCGTTCAACGCCACCAGTGTGTCGCCGCCATTATTCCCTTTGCCCACCAGCCCCAAAACGGTGTGTTCGCCCAACGAGGCATATTCCTGGGCGACGACCTGCGCCAGCCCTTTGCCAGCGGCTTCCATCATCTGGGCGTACGACCACCCGCGGGCGTCGGTTTGTTGCTCGATCGCCCGCATCTCGGCCACCGTGACCAGTTTCACATGGCACCTCCTGGGGTGGATTGCTGTTCGTGCGACTGTTGCCTTTGTTGTACCACAATTTTGCCCCTGCATCCTGTGAAAGGGCTTCTTTTCCTGAAAATCAAAGCCCCACGACTCACCGGCGTGGGGCTTGGGCGTGCCGCGACGAGCAGGCTATTTTTGGCTTTTGGCCAACGCGGCGTCGATTGCCTCTTTGAAGCGGGCATAGGGCAATGCTCCTTCAATGAATTGCTGGCTGCCATCGGGTGCGATGACGAAGAAGGAGGGTGTCCCTTTGACGCCCGCCGCCTGCCCATCTTTGAGGTCTTGCATGGCTTGTTGCTGGTATTTGTGGCTGTCGAGGCAGGCATTGAATTTTTGCATGTCCAACTTCAGCATCTGGGCCATCTTTTCGATGCGGGGGCGGGTGAAGGCGCCGCGGTTTTCGCCGTGTTGGTTGTAGAAGAGTATGTCATGAAAGTCCCAGAACTTACCCTGGTCGCCGGCGCAGTAGGCGGCCTCGGCGGCCAGGAGGGATTCCGGGCCGATCCAGTTGCCGAAAGTGCGGTACACCAGGCGCACTTTGCCGGGGACGACGTAGTCTTGCAAGATGCGGGGCTCCGTCTCACGGGCGAATTTGCCGCAGAAAGGGCATTGGAAGTCGGAGTATTCGATGATGGTAACGGGGGCGTTGGGGTCGCCGACGACGTTCATCTCGGCGTGGGGATGGGGGTGTTTCGGGGGCAGGACGATGTCGCTGACGGCGGTGGCTGCTGAGGGTGTGGCGGAGGAACTGCCAGGGACGGCGGCCAGGATGAAAAGCCCGCCGACGAGCAGGATCGCCCCGGCGATTACTATCATGGTGACGATGCGTTCGCGTCGCCGACGCGCTGCCCGCTGGCGGCGAAGTTCGGCTTTTTTGTTGCGCTTTGCCATGGATAGGCCTCCTCGCACGGGATGCGCTGATTATGCCACAGAAGGCGGCTTTTGTCCAAAACGGGGCTTTTGGAGGGGTCACCGGGTGGTGAAATCTCGGAGGCGAGTGACGTCGTCCAGTTTTAGGCTGATGACCTGAGAAGTAGCGTCGCTTGCCAGGGTAACGCCGTAGATGACCTCGGCGGCCTGCACGGTGTTGCGGTTGTGGGTGATGATGACGAACTGGGTGTGTTCGCTTAGTTCGCTCAGCAGGTCGCGGAAGCGCCCGACGTTGGCCTCGTCGAGCATGGCATCGACCTCGTCGAGCACGCAAAAGGGGGTCGGGGAGGCTTTCAGGAGGGCAAAAATCAGCGCCACAGCCGTCAGACTGCGCTCGCCGCCCGACAGCATGGCCAGCCGCTGGGTGCGCTTGCCGGGCAAGCGGGCTTCGATTTCCACCCCCGTGCGGGTGACATCGTCGGGGTCGGTCAGGATCAGGCGGGCGCTGCCGCCGCCGAACAGGCGGGTGAAGATGGCGCTGAATTCCCGGTTGACCACCGTGAAAGTCTTGTGAAAAGCCGTCTGCATCAGATCTTCCAGTTCGGCCAGTCCCTGGCGGATGTTGGCTTCGGCGGCGCGCAGGTCTTCCATTTGTTGCGTGAGGAAGTCATAGCGCGCTTGTAATTCGCGGTATTCCTCTTCGGCTTCGGGATTGACCGGCCCCAGACGGCGCAGTTGGGCGCGCTTTTGTTTGATGCGCTCTCCCAGCCCTTCGGGGAGGTGTAGGCGCTGAGGAAGTTGGGCTATGACGCCTTCCAACGGCAGGGGCTGCGGCCCGGCAATCTCGGGCTCGTATTCCAGCACCACAGGGCCCAAATCTTCCTCGATGCGGCGGCGCAAGTTGTCCAGCGCCTCTTGAGCGCGGGTGAGGGCCAGTTGCGCCTGGGTGTGGTGCCGCTCGGCAATTTGCACTGCCCGGCTGGTTGCCTCGGCCTGCGCCTCGATTTCGGCAAGGCGGCTTTCGTCCGCAGCCAGGGCTTGCTGGATGGGGGCGATTTGGGCCTGAAGAGCCTCTGTTTCGGCGTTGAGCGCGCCCAGGCGTTGCTGCAGGGCGCTGCGCTTGGTGTCCAATGCTTGGACCTGCGCTTTGGCTTCGGTCAGTTTGGCCTCTCGGGCGGCCAATTGGCGTTGCAGTGCCTGGACCTGTTGTTGCAAGTCGTCGCGATGGCGACGGGCGGCTTCCAGCGCTTGGGAGGCCAGGGCGACCTGGGTGCTCCAGTGGGCTTCCTGGGCGTTGGCCTCGGTGGTGTCCAGCGTCTGCAGGGCGCGGCGACGGGCGTGCAATGCCTCACGGGCGTTTTGGAGGTTGGCCTGGAGTGCCTGGTGTTCCTCTTGGAGGCGAGAGGTTTCGTGTTGGAGGCGTTGCAGGTCGTCTTTAATGCGCTCTACCTCCGCGTGCTGACGCTCCAGCACCATCCGTTGGCGCTCGGCGGCTTGTTGGGCGCGATGTTCTTCTGCTGCGGCCTGGCGCTCGGCCTGTTGTGTCTGTTGTAGGTGTTCCTCGGCTTCGGCGAGGGCTTGGCGTGCCTGGGCGACGGCCTGCTCGGCGGCTGCGACTTCGGCTTCCGCGGCGGTGGCCTGCTGTTGGAGGGCTTGCAGCCGCTGGACGAGTTCGCGCCGCTCTCGGCTGCGGCGTAGGGCGCTGCCGCCGGTGGGTTTGCCGACCGTGACCAGTCCGCGCGGTGAGAAAGCTTCCCCTTCCAATGTGACTGCCCAAGCCTGCGGTGGAAGAGCGGGTAACACACGCAGGGCCGCGGCGCGATCGCGCACGATCACCACTTGCCCCAGCAAGGCGTCCACCGCGGTTTTCAACTCGGCGGGGGCGTTGACCAGTCGAGCGGCTATGCCCACGATGTCGGCGTCGGCAGGGGCGGCGAGGAGGGGAGCGGGGCGAAGGCTTTTGAGAGGCAGCAGCGCGGTGCGGGAAGGGGCGCGCCGCCCCAGGTCGAGGGGGGCGCGGGCGAGGTCGTCTTTCACCACCACGGCCTCGGCAAAGCGGTCGAGGGCTGCGGCGATGGCGGTTTCCAGTTCGGCGGGCACTTCCAGATGGGCGCTGAGGGCGCCTTGCAGCCGGTGGTGTTTGGCGGCCTGTTTGAGCAGCCAGCGAGTGCCTTCAGCGTAGCCGATGAGGTTTTCTTCGGCTTCGGCCAGCACGCGGCTTTGGGCTTCCAGCGCGGCGATGTCGGCGTGCAGGGCATCCAGGGCGCGGCGTTTTTCGGTCAGGAGGTGTTCGGCTTTTTGTAGGGCGGCGCGAGCCTGGGCCAGGGCTTCTTGGGCGGCGTCGCGCTGGTGGGTCGCGCGTTGGTGGGCGCGCTGGGCGGCTGTGAGCGCCTTTTGGGCTTGCTTCAGAGCGGCTTCCAGCGGAGGGAGCGCCTCGTGGGCGGTGCGCTGGGCGGCGAGCAGGCGTTCGCGTCGGTCCTGAGCGTCGTTCAGGCGGGCTTCGAGTGCGGCCTGACGGCGGGTGAGGCGGTCGAGGGTTTGTTGCGCCTGGTCGAGGGCGCGGCGGGCTGCTTTCCGCTGGCGAAGCAGTTCCTCTAAGGCAAGGCGGGCTTGTTCGCGACGTTGCTCTGCCTGGCGGTGGGCTTCGGTTCGGCGGCCAATCTCATCTTCTACCTCGGCAAGCCGTTGTTGCAAGTCGCGGCTTTGGGCTTTTAACCGTTCGATGTCTTGTTGCCATTCTGCAATGCGGGTTTGCCAGGCGCGACGGCGTTCTCCCAACACAGCGAGGTCTTTGGTGATGGCTTCGATGCGGTGGTGAAGTTCGGCGGTTTGGCGATGCCATTCCCCTAATTGGGCGCGATGGGTGTGGATGGTGTGGCGGAGGGCGTTGAGTTCTTTTGTGATGGCTTGCTGGCGGGCGAGGGCGGCAGTGCGTTTGTCTTCTTCGGCAGCGGCAGCGCGACGGGCTTCGGCCAGGCGTTGTTGGGCGCGGTGCCAGTGGTAGCCGTACCAGTCGCGCAGCATCAGGTCAAGGTCGGCTTGCAGTTGCGCTGCCTCGCGCGAGCGGCGGGCCTGCCGTTCCAGGCGGCGCAGGCGGGGCTCCAACTCGGCCAGGATGTCTTGCACCCGCTCCAAATTACGGCGGGTGGTTTCCAGGCGGCGCAGGGTTTCTTCGCGACGCTGGCGGTAGATGCCGATACCGCTGGCGCCTTCCAGCATCTGGCGGCGCTCGTCGGGGCGCAGGGCCAGCGCGGCATCTACCAGCCCCTGACCAATGAAAGTGTAGGTGTGCTCGCTCAGCCCGGCATGTCCCAGCAGGTCGCGAATGTCTTTCAGCCGCACCCGTTGGCCGTTGAGCAGGTATTCGTTTTGTCCGTCGCGGGAGGCGCGGCGGGTGATGGCCACTTCGGTGTAGTCGATGGGCAGCCAGTGTTCGCTGTTGTCGAAGGTGACGGTGACGTTGGCCAGGCCAGCCCGGGGGCGCTGGGAAGAGCCGGCGAAAATCATGTCTTCGGTTTTGTGGGCGCGCAGCAAGGTGTAGGATTGCTCGCCAAGAACCCAGCGGAGGGCATCGGCGATGTTGGATTTACCGGAGCCGTTGGGACCTACAATGGCGGTAATGTGGGGGGCAAACTCGAAGCGGGTGCGGTTGGCGAAGGTTTTGTAACCTTGCAGTTCCAGGGTTTTGAGGCGAGAAGGCATGGATGATTGTTCCTGCGGAATGCGATGGTGGTGAGGGTAGTATCCCCCTTATTTTACCGCTGTAAGGCCTCTTCCAGCAGGGCGCGCACCTGGGGATAATTTTGGATGAGGACGTAACTGCCTTGAGGTGTGATCCACGGGCGTAGGGCCGGTGGCTTGAGGAGGTAGGTGCGGATGGCGTTGGGGTCGAAATGGCGTGCCTGGAGGAGCATCGCCGTCAAATCGCTCAGGCTGATATCGGTGGTGACGATGTTGCGGTAGGCGGTGTAGAGCTGAGGCGCGCGGGCGAGGCCATTGAGGCTGAGGAGTTTGCGCGTCATGGCAAGCACCAGTGCCTGCTGGCGGCTGGCACGATCGAAGTCGCTGGTGGTTTTGCGCGAGCGGGCGTACCACAGCGCCAGGCTGCCGTCCATGTGAACGGTGCCGGGGCCAATGCAGTAGTGATCGCCGTAGTGCGTACGCCGGTCGCAGAGCTGACGAGGAACATAGATGTCCACACCGCCGAGTCGGTCTACCAAAGTGGCGAAGCCCTGGAAATCTACCATCACGAAGTGCTGGGGGCGGACGCCGAAGTTGTAGGCCAACGTATCGGCCAACAGAGGGAAGCCGCCAAATTCCATCGCGGTGTTGATGCGGTGCCACCGTTTCAGCGCCGGCAAGTAGACGTAGGTGTCGCGCGGGATGGAGATGAGGCTGGTAGCGCCGGTTTGGGGATTGTAGGAAAGTAGCATGAACGCATCGGTGCGGAAGTCTGCGTGCCCAGGGCGACGGTCGGAGCCGAGTAGCATGATATTGATGCGTTCGTCGGCATGGGGAATGGGAGATGCAGGTCCGGCGCCAAAAGTGCCCGGCTGGGGCGTGGCGGTGGGCACCGGCGTGGGGGATGGCGTGATGGTCGGCGTGGGGGTGAAGGTGGGTGTGGGGAGATAGACTGCGGTAGGTGGCAGGGGTTGAAAGGGGGTGGGCGTTACCGTGGGGGTGGTGGTGGGTGGGGGTAGCGGTGTGAGAAGGGACGTGAGGGGAAGGCTGCACCCGCTCACCAGGAGAGCGGCTACGATCAGGAGGGAGAGGGAAACGATGCGACGGGAGGCGAGCATGGTGAGTCAACCGGAAGGTGCAAGGTCAAGAGGTAGAAGTAGGTGTTGGGGTTGGGGGTGGAAGTGGTGTTGGCGTGTCTGTGGGCGTGTTGGTAGGGGTAGGGGTAGGGGTAGGCGTGGGGGTATCAGTGGGTGGGGGGAGGGTGGTGGTAGGAGAAGGAGGGGGCGGAGGAGTGGTTGGGGGGATGGGTGTGTTGGTGAAGGTGGGCGTGGGAGTTGGGGGCGGTGTGGGTGTGGGGAGCGGCGTGGGAGTGACGGTGGGCGTAGGGGTGAAGGTGGGTGTGGAAGTAAAGGTCGCCGTGGGGGACGCGGTCACCGTCCAGGTGGGTGTGATAGTAGGGACGTTGGGCACCCACAGCCGTTGGCCGGTGTAGATCAGGGTGCCAGGGAGGCAATTGGCGCGCTGTAGCATAGTGACGCTGACGCGGTAGGCCAGGCTGAGGCGGTAGAGGTTTTCCCCGGGTTGCACGATGTGGACGATCCAGCCAGAGGGTGGGCGGCATTGCCGCAGGGTAGGGGACGGAGGCGGCGTGGCCGAGGCGGATGGTGTCGGCAGAGGCGGGACGTAGAAGCGGGTGCCGGGGAGGAGGGTGGTGACGGTGAGGCAGTTGGCGCGTTGCAACCTTTCGGGGGTGGTGTGGTAGCGGGCGGCCAGGGCCTGCAGTGTGTCGTTGGGGGCAATGGTGATGGCTTGCCAGTTGGCCGGGGGGTGGCAGCGTGGTGTGGGAGAGGGGGGCAGCGCCACGGCCGTTTGACCTAACAGTGGGGTGGAAGTGAGGGTGGGGAAAGGTACGGGGGTGCTGAAGATCACGGCGTGAGGAGCGAATTGCGAAGGCGCAGCCGGGATCATCCCTTCGGCGCTCGCCGTCCACAGGCTGCCGAAGATTCCGAAGATCCATACTCCGATGAACGCCCACATACCACGTGCAGGCTTCATGCCAAGGCTCCTTCGGCTTTATTGGAAGGGGACGCGGTGCAGGGAAAGGGAAGCAGGACGCTAAATTTGGTGCCTTGCTCAGGTAGGCTTTCCACCCAAATGCGCCCTTGTAAGGCTTCTACCAGCACTTTGACAAGCGGAAGGCCAAGCCCGTTGTCTCCCAGGCCGCTGATGGTGCGATAGGCAGCGCGATAACGGCGAGAGAAAACCCGCGGCAGGTCTTCTTCGGCAATGCCCCCGCCGCTGTCCTGCACTTCCAGGAGAAGGAGATGCCCCTCTTCCCCCTGGGCTTCATCCAGGATTTGAAGGCGAAGCTGGATCTCACCTTCTTCAGGGGAAGCCAGCGCAGCATTGTGGATGAGATGATGTAGGATTTGGTGAAACATTTCTTTGTCCAACTGAGCCTCTGGGAGACGGTCGGGCAAGTCGACCCGCAGGAGCAGCCGTTTTTCTCGCAGGAGTGCACCGTTGCGGCTGATGGCGAGGTCGATGGCCTCGTTGAGGTCTACTTGTTGGATTTGGGCTTCTCGGTGCTCGGTTTCCAGAGCGAGGGTTTGTGCCAGGTCGTTGACCGCTTTTTCCAGGCGCTGGGCGCTGGCGCGGATACGTTCCAGGAATTGTCGTTGAAGGGCGCCTAAAATCCCCGCCGTTTCACTGAGAAGAAGATCGGTATAGCCTACCAGGGAAGAAAGAGGCTGGCGGAGGTCTTGTACCGTGGCTAACAGGACGTCCATATCTTCTTGGATGTCGGAGGATGGGGTGGGGGGCAACTGGCGGCTTTCTTCTTTGAGGTGTTCCAACACACGTTGTGCCTGATCGTATGCTGTTGCCACGGTATGCAGGCGCTCTTGCAGCGTGGCGGCACGGGAGCGCTCTTCTTCCAGGGTTTGTTGTAAATCCTGTATCTGAGCCTGGAGGGTGGCAAGGGTTTCTTGCGAGGAAGTATTTTCTTCCGGC
>JALSPT010000031.1 GCA_026985785.1 Anaerolineales bacterium | reverse complement strand
GATCTCTCCTAACCCCCGCCCGAAAAGCGCATTTTGCGCTTTTCGGGCACCCCCTTCCCTCTCTTACTAAGAGAGGGAAGGGGGAAAGCCGCCGTCAGGCGGCTGGGGGATGGGTGAGATCGACCTCGGCGCGACAAAATACGGCAAATTGGCCATTATTGAAAAGCCCCGTGCGGACGCGCCGCATGGGGCGGGGCAGCCGGGCGGGGTCCCAAAATGGCTGTTCCCACCCGCACGAAGGTCGCGCCTTCCTCCACCGCGACCTCGAAGTCGGCGCTCATCCCCATCGAGAGTTCCTCCCATGCGGCTTGTGGGAAGCGGCGGGCGAGGAAATCGCGCAGGCGGCGCAGACGGCGGAAGAACGGGCGGGCGCGTTCCGGCTCGGAAACCGGCGGCGGCACGGTCATCACCCCTCGGACGGCCAAATGCGGCAGCGCCACCACGGCCTCTACTTCCGGCAGTAAGTGCTCCCACTGCGCCTCGTCCCACGCTGGCCAGCCGGATTTGCTGGCCTCGCCCCCGACGTTGAACTCCAGCAACACCGGCAACACGCGCCCGGCCTCGGCGGCCAGGCGTTCCAGCCGTTGCGCCAGAGGCAGACGGTCGAGGGAATGCAACCAATCGTAATGCGTCACCACCAGCCGGGCTTTGCGCCGCTGAACATGGCCGATCATGTGCCAGCGCAAACCGGTGGCGTGAACGGCGGCCATCTTCTGCACGCCTTCTTCGGGGTAATTCTCACCCAAATCCCGCGCTCCGGCGGCCACCGCGGCCAGCGCCTTCTCCACCGGCTGCCCCTTGGTGACCACCACCAGCCGCACGGCTTCGGGCCGACGGCCAGCGCGCTGCGCAGCCGCCGCGATGCGTTCCAACACCTGCGTGTAACGCCGGGCAATGGTTTCTTCCAGAGATTGTGTGGCCATACGCCGCCTCCTGGAAAGGTTTAGGGATGCAAGGGGTCTCGCCGAGGTGGTCTCGCAGCCTCTTTACCACGACGCCAACCAGTCCTTCCCCAACGATTATAACGCCCCCAAAGGCAGAAAGCGGTTATAATGGAAAAACCCGTCAGGGGGAAAGCCCCCACGCCCGTGTGAGGTATGCCGTGTTACCCGCCCGTCATAATCCTTATCAACTGCTATGGATCGAAAGCCGGCGCGTCAAAGTGCCCGACTTCGTGGGCAAACTGCGCCGGCGCGGGTACGAGGCGCACGTCGTCACCTCCGGCAAGGCCGCCTTAGAGTGGTTGGGGACGTTTACGCCAGATACCATCGTGTTGTACGCGGCGTCCTTTGGCACCAGCGGTTGCCGCATGGCCAAGGCGCTCCACGCCGCCGCCAGCGAGGTGCCGCTGCTGCTCATTGCCTCCCCCGAAGCGCCGCCTAACCCCAAAGCGCCGGTGACACACACGCTGATGCTGCCTTTTACGGTGCGCAAACTCGTCAACCGCTTGACCGAGATGCTGCCGCCCGATTCCCCCCGCTGGCTTGCCGCCGGCCCCATCCAACTGGACGAAGAACGGCACATCGTGCGCTGCGGAGACAAAGAAACCCGCCTAACCCCTCGCCTGAGCCAGTTGCTACGCTACTTTCTCCTCCACCCCAACGAAGTGTTGCCTTACGACCAGATTTTCCGCGCCGTGTGGGAAACCGATTTCACCGGCGACATTCGCACCTTGCAGGTACATATCTCCTGGCTGCGTCGGGCGTTGGGTGACGACCCACGCCATCCCCGCCTGCTGCAAACCTTGCGGGGCATTGGCTACCGTTTGTGGATTGAACCGCCTTCCAAAGGCGCTTGAAATTGCCACATCTCCCCATCCAACGCCAGCAGCCGCACCGCCCAGGGGCGGCTGTGTCGTTTCCACGGCAGGCAGGCAGGCGGCGGGGTGGTGGCGCGCGGCGGGCGGGCGGCCTGCGCCGTGCTGACGAAAACGCCGTTTTCGACGAAGCCGACTTCCCAGCCCTCGGCACGGGCGAGGGCTTCCGGCGGCAGGCAAACCTGCTCTTGCGCGGCGCGCGGTTGCCATGCGGGGGGAAAGGGTTGCGGTGAGACGGTCAGGCCTTCGGCGGCCTCTACGGTGAACGCCGCGCCGGCGCGCATCAACCGCAGGCGAGCCGTGTGGATGGCCTGCTGGGTGGCGTCGGCGCACACGAAACGCCGCCCCAGTCGCGCGGCCACAACCGCTGTGGTGCCGGAGCCGCAAAAGAAATCGGCCACCACATCGCCGGGGGAAGACGAGGCCAAGATGATGCGCTCCAGCAGGGCTTCCGGCTTTTGGGTTGGATAGCCGGTACGCTCGCGGTGCAGCCGCGCTACCACGGGAAAGTACCACCAGTCCTCCGGCACTTTGCCCCGTTTCAGGTCGGGCACTTTGCCGAACCCGGCCTTGGGCGAGGCTTTGAAGGTCGCCACCGTGTTGGGGTTGTAGGGCACGCGCACCGCGTCGGCGTGGAAGGTGTAATCGTCCCCTTTGGCGTACATCAGGATGGTATCGTGTTTGCGGTTGAAGGCGCGCCGGATGGGGGAAGGGCCGTGATACACCCACACGATTTCGTTGACCAGACGGCGGGGGCCGAAGATTTCGTCCAGCAGCACGCGAGCATACGGCGCGGCGTGCCAATCGAGGTGCAGATAGAGGGTGCCGTGGGGCGCCAGCAGGCGGTGGAAGAGCACCAGGCGGGGATAGAGAAAGGCAAGGTAGTCATCTAAGGAAGCCCAGCGGTCGGCATAGCCCTCGGCCAGGCGCCAGGTGTGCGGCTGACGGGAATCTTCGCCGCGCCCCACACGGGCGCGGTAGCGGCGGTTGGTGAAGAAAGGCGGGTCGGCGTAGATCAGCGACAGGCGGCCTTCGTACTGCGGCATCAGGGCGGCCATCAGCGCGAGGTTGTCGCCCCACAGCAGGCGGTTGTCCTCGGGGGGATAAGTGGCGTCGTCACCCAGGACCACACTTTCCAGCCGCAGAGTCGCGGGAGGCGGTAGGTGGGGTCGTTTACCGGGGAAGTGCAAAGTGGGCATGAGCAGGTTTTTACTCAGCCGCCGCCAGGCGGGCGTATGCCTGCTGCGCCAGGTCGGGGACGATTTCGTAGCCTACGCCGTGCCGTCCCAGGTCGCGGGCGGCCAGCAGGGTGGTACCGCTACCCAAAAAGGGGTCGAGCACGGTTTCGCCCACGAAACTGTACGCCCGGATCAGGCGCGCCGGCAACTCGTAGGGGAAGGGCGCGACATGGCTGCGGCGGGCGCCGCTTTTCTCCGGCGGCAGCAACCAGACATCGGATTTTTTGATGCTCAGCCAGAAGTCCTTGTCCAGTTTGGAGGCTTCCCGCTGTTGGGGGGTGAGGTGGGCGTACTTGCGGTAGTTTTTCGGGGCCGGTTTCTCGAATTCCAAAATGAATTCGTGGGCGTAGTTGAGCAAAATGCCGCCGGGGTAGGGGTAGGTGCCGAAATGAGCGCGTACCGAGTTGGTCTTTTGCCAGATGATTTCCCGTTTGAACACGAAACCCAGGCTTTCGCAGAGGTCAATGGTTTTGCCCACCAGGTTGAGGCTGCGGAAGGAGCCGTTTTGCCGCACGGGCAGGTTCATGATGTTGATGAACGCTTTGCGCCCCGGCTGGAGCACCCGATAGACTTCGGCCCACACCCTGCCGATTTCGCGCAGCCAGGTGTCCAGGTCGTGGATGTTGCCCAGGTCGCCTTCCAACGGCGTAGGGGCGTAAAGTTTGGCGTCGAAGTAGGGCGGCGAGGTGACCATCAGATGCACGCTGGCGTCGGGCAGGTGGTGCATCTCGCGGGCATCGGCGATGAAAATGCGCTGGCAGACCTCGCCGCGGCAGGCGGTGAGCGCTTCGGCGTGAGCGGGGTTGGGCTGCGTCGGCGCGCCGGGGAAGCGCCCGGCGGCCACCAGCCGTTCCAGTGCGGCGCGGTCGAAGCGGTACTGGCCGCTGGCGGCGCGATAAGCGGGCACGCGCCCGGCCTTCACCGCGGCCTGCACCTCGGCCACGGGGACGCCCAACACGCGCGCCGCCTCTCCCACCGAGAGGTAACGGCGGGCGGCGTAGTCTTCCGGCGGTGAGTTTGCTTTGGGCATGAGGCAATTGTAACATTGGTGGGGAGGATTGGTTGCATGGTTGATTGGTTACTTGGTGGTTGGTGACTTGGTTGCCTGGTTGCCGACCATTTGCATCATCAGCGGCTATCTGCGTTCTTGGGGGCGCAGAGGCGCGGAGGAACGCCGAGGCGCAGAGAGAGACGCCAAGCAGGGCGCTGCGCCCAGGGCGAACATCCGTTTGCCCCTACCCATCCACCGATTGACACCGAGGGACACCGAAAAAACCATCGGTGAATCGGCGTCATCTTTGGCGTGCGGCACCCGGCTGCCGCTTTCCAAAGTGGCGACAAGTCGCCGCACTCCAAAAAACATCGGTGAACATCGGCGTCATCGGTGGATTGGGACGACGCAACGCATCCACGCCGTCGGTGGTTCCGCTCTTCCCCTCCCCTTTTCGGCACAATTTGCTGTACAATAA
>JALSPT010000030.1 GCA_026985785.1 Anaerolineales bacterium | reverse complement strand
TACATGCGCTGGAGCATGGCAGCCCAGTCGTGGGCTTCGGTGCCGCCTGCGCCCGCGTGGATGGCTAAGATGGCGTTGTTGTGGTCGTAGGGGCCGGAAAGCATGGCGCGCAGTTCGGCTTCGCCGATGGCCTTTTCCAAGGCTTCGGTCTCGGCTTCCAGTTCGGCGCGCAGGTCTTCTTCGTCCCAGGAGGCCAGTTCCAGCGTGTCGGCCAGGCGGTTTTCCAGGGATTGGATGGCCTCCACTTCGTCGCGCAAGGTGGCCATTTCGCGCATCAGGCTTTGGGCGCGCTGGGTGTCCTCCCACAAATCGGGCGCGCTGGCCTGATCTTCCAGGGCTTCCAGGCGGGCTTGCTTTTGATCTAAGTCAAAGACGCCCCCGAAGATCGCGCAGGCGGGTTTCGAGCGCATGCAGGCGTTGCAGCAAGTCGTCCATGGGCATGGGGCGGCCTCCTCGCTTCAGGCTGTTTCGTCGGGCGCGGTGGGCCTCAGACGGCGCGCCAGCTCGCGCAGTTGCGAGAAACTCACCGGTTTGAGCAGCACCAAGTCGCTTTCTTCGGCGATCTCTTCCGCCATACGGGGATTGGCCGTGGCCAGCATCACGCGCGTATGAACCAGGTGGGGCTGCTGGCGTAGGTGGTGCAAAATCTCCGCACCGGCGACGTGGGGAAGGTTGAGATCCAAGACCACGATGGCGGGCGTGTGGGCGTCGAGGTAAGTGACGGCTTCGGCGCCGTCGGCGAGGTGGGTGACGACATAGCCTGCTTGCTCCAAGGCCATGGTGAAAATTTCGGCTTGGGTGGGGTCGTCTTCGACGATCAAAGCCTCAGGTGTCGAGGGCGTCATGGCTGTCCTCCTGAATGTGTGCCTGGCACGGCAGCACCACGGTGAATTTGCTCCCTTTGCCCACGGTGCTTTTGAGATGGATTTCGCCGTGCATCAATGTGACCAATTGCTTGACGATCGAGAGTCCCAGCCCCGTACCCTTATGGTGGCGGGTGGGACCGTCATCCGCTTGTTGGAAGGCCTCGAAAATGCGTTCCTGGGCCTCCGCCGGGATGCCGGGGCCGGTGTCTTCTACTTCAATGGCCCAATGGTCGTCGTCCACCCGCTTGAGCCGCAGCCAAATATGACCTTCGTCGGTGAATTTAGCGGCGTTGCTGAGCAGGTTTGCGATGATCTGGCGCAGCCAGTAGGGGTCGCCGGTGATGCGTTCGGGAATTCCGGGGTCAATTTCCACATGAACCTGCACGCCTTTGTGCTCGGCAATCGTCTGAATGGACGGAACCACTTTGAGCAACGATTGGGGAGAAAACTCGGTGATGTTGAGGCGAATCTGACCACTTTCCAGTTCCGCCTGGTTAAGCAAATCATTGGTAAACTCAATAAGTTGATGGGTACTTTGGAAAATGCGTTCCAAAGCATGCCGTTGCTTGGAGGAAATTTCACCGAAGGCTCCATCCATCAACATCTCGGTGTAGCCCAGAATGCCGCCTAATGGTGTCCGCATGTCGTGGCTGACATTGCCCAGCAGGCGGGTTTTCAGGCGGCTGGCCTGTTCGGCTTCGTCGCGAGCGCGCCGCAGTTCGGCTTCCAGTTCCTTGTAGGCGGTGATGTCTTCCTTGACGGCCACGAAGTGGGTAATTTTGCCCTCATCGTTTTTGACGGGTGCGATGCTGGCGCGTTCCCAGTAGAGGCTGCCGTCTTTACGGCGGTTGACGAACTCGCCATGCCAGACGTTGCCCTTGAGAATGGTGTTCCAGAGGTTTTGGTAAAAGGAGCGGGGATGCTTGCCGGATTTGAGAATGCGGGGGTTTTGCCCGATCGCCTCTTCGAAAGTGTAGCCGGTGACACGGGTGAAGGCGGGGTTGACATATTCAATTGTGCCTATTTTGTCGGTAATCACCACACTGTGGGCGCTTTGCTCGATGGCCTGGGCAAGCTTGCGCAGATTTTCTTCGTTGCGTTTGCGGCGGCTGATGTCTTCCTTGATTGCGACGTAGTGGGTGATTTTCCCCTCGGGTGAGCGCACCGGTGCGATGGTCAGTGATTCCCAGTAGAGCGAGCCATCTTTGCGGCGGTTGATCAGTTCGCCCTGCCATACCTCGCCGCGGCCAATGGTTTCCCACATTTGCTGATAGAGGGCGGGGTCGTTTTTCCCTGATTTGAGAAGGCGCGGTGTTTGGCCAATAGCCTCTTCCGCGGTGTAACCGGTTGTACGAGTAAAGGCGGGGTTGACATATTCGATCACGCCTTCCGTGTTGGTGATCACTACAGCGTGGGCGCTGGCTTCTATGGCCTGGGAGAGTTTGCGGAGCTCCGCCTCGGCTTTGACGCGTCGTGAGACGTCGCGCACGCTGAGGGCCAGCGCCTGCTGTCCTTCGTAGGTCACCATTCCCAGGCTGGCCTCAGCCTCGAAGCGGCTGCCGTCACAACGCAGCGCTGTGGCTCGGACGATGGTGTTGGGTTTGTCGTAGTTTTTGAGGAAGGCTTCCCACGCGTGGTCGCGAGATTCCGGAGCGACGAACTCCATCGGGACTCGCCCAATGGCTTGCTCTGCCGGGCAACGGAACATTTTTTCGAAGGCCGGGTTGACGGCCAGAATATGCACACCGTCATGGATGACCAATGCCTCTAAGGTGCTGTTGAAGAGTTCACGAAAGCGGCGTTCGCTTTCGGCCATCTGGAGTGCATAACGACGGGTTGCGCCCGCGGTACCAAATAAGACCGTTCCCATCAGGACAACCGTGCCGGCGGTGTAGAAGTACATTGTCCAGTTCATTTTGCCTGCCATGGGAGGGATGGCCAGGGCAAAGATGTTGAGTATGCCGAGCCGGAAAAAGGAGGTGCGTGGTAAGAAGAGGGCACCTAAGATGAGGGCGGTGACGTTCCAGGCGCTCAAGAGGGTATAAGTGCTGTGCTTGAGGTGGGGTGTACCCAATGCCAGAAGGGGCGAGGCAAAGGTGAATGACCAAAGGAGCAAATGGATGCCGATTTTGTAGTAGGAGGTGCGGCTTAGAAAGTACACGCTGATGACCACCAGCGTGATAGCAATGGCGGCGCCGCGGATGAGTAGGGGGGCTTTGATTACCTGGGTGAAGATCACCATGGGGAAGAGAATGACGAGTAGCAACCCCATGGAGGAGAGGGCAAGCCTTTGGGCGACCGCTTGTTCTATTGGGGAGGTGAGTTTTGGAGATGGAGCCGCGTGGCGCTGAAAGAGAGCGATGAATTGTTGGGAGAGCTGCCGGAACTTTTCGGAGGTATTCATTTTGATTCCCCTGGGGTCTGGAGGATGTTTCCTACAAAAGCGTCGGGGTCGAAGGGTTCCAGATCTTCGGGCTTTTCGCCCAGGCCGGCAAACAGGATGGGCAGGCCAAGTTCGTGCTGAATGGCGAAGGCCATGCCGCCGCGGGCGGAGGAGTCCAGTTTGGCGAGGATGACGCCGGTGACGCCCACGGCTTGCTTGAAGGCTTTGGCCTGCTGGAGGGCGTTTTGGCCGGTGGTGGCGTCCATTACCAGCCAGACGTGGTGCGGTGCGCCGGGGAGGGCTTTGCCGGCCACGCGGCGCACTTTTTTGAGTTCTTCCATCAGGTTGAAGCGGGTGTGCAGGCGTCCGGCGGTGTCGACGAAGAGGATGTCGGTGCGGCGGGCGCGAGCGGCCTGCACGGCGTCGAAGGTCACCGCGCCGGGGTCTCCGCCGGGCTGCCCGGCGATGACGGGCACGCCGAGCCGTTCGCCCCAGGTTTTCAACTGGTCGATGGCGGCGGCGCGGAAGGTGTCGGCGGCGGCGAACATGATGCTTTTGCCTTCGCGCTGGTAGCGCCAGGCCAGTTTGGCTGCCGTGGTGGTCTTGCCGGAGCCGTTCACGCCCACCAGAAGCACGACGTTGGGCGGCGCGCCCCAAGTGATGGCGGGCGGCGTTTGCAGGCGGGCGCGCAGTTCTGCCCTCAGGGCGTCTTCCAGTTCGTCGCTGCGCACCAAAGCCTCCCGCTCGACGACGGCCTTCAGGCTTTCTATCACTTCCAGCGCGGTTTCCACGCCCAGGTCGGCCTGGATGAGCAGGGCTTCCAGTTCGTCCCAGGTTTCTTCGGTGATTTCGGTTGCGCCCAGCAGTGTGGCGATGCGCCCGAAGGCGGTTTTGCGCGTCCGGGCCAGCCCCTGTTTCCATTTGGCGAAAAAGTTGTCGCTCATGGAGAGAATTATACCAGCGATGCGGGCTGACGGGCCTGACTTCGAGCGTTTGCGGGCGCAGTCGGATGGAGAAAGGGGGGAGTGGAGGGCATTGCCCTTTGCTACCCGGGAATGCTCAGAGCGCCTCCATCGCCTGCTGGCGGCTGGGAGGATGGGCAGGAGCAGATACAGAGCGACAAAACGCGAAAAAGTTGGCCCTTGCCGAAAAGGGTGCAAGCAAATGTCGTAGAAACACTTTTCGGGATCTCACCCCTCCCCCGCCGCCTACGGCGGCCTCCCCCTCCCCTCCCTTACTGAAGGGAGGGGAGGGGGGAAGGCGGAGGCTGTCCTCACGAAGGACAGCCTCCGCCAGG
>JALSPT010000029.1 GCA_026985785.1 Anaerolineales bacterium | reverse complement strand
CGGCCTGCGCCATGATGTGCGCGGCGGAATGCCGAATGCGGTAGAGTTGCGATTCAGGGTAGTTCTCGGGGATTTGGGGTTTCTCGACCATGAGGTTACCTCCGGGGGAGTGGGGCAGTTGGGTAGTCAAGTAGTCGGGTAGTCGGGTAGTCAGGTAGTCGGGTGGTCGGGTAGTCGGGCGGTGGCGCAATTCTTAATTCGCCATTCCTGATTCTTAACGCAAAACGCCCCCGCCCCTCTGGGGCGAGAGCGTGCCGCTCACGCGGTTCCACCCAGTTTGGCGCCGGAAGCCGCAGCCGCCGGAGCCATCTCTGCAGGCCGATAACGGGGCCGGGCCGCTTCCCTTACTGGCCGCGCTGCGGCGTTCGGGGTTGCGCTCGCGGGGGGTTTTCGCCGAGGAAAGCCGAGGCAGGCTTGCAGCCGGTGGCCTGCCCTCTCTGGCGGCGGGAACTCGGTTACTCGTCCCGGTCGTCGCGCCTGGGTATGGAAACGGCCTGTTGCAGGCCGCCTGGGTGCTGGAAAGAGGTGGGCGGTATAGGACTCGAACCTACGACCTTCGCGATGTCAACGCGACGCTCTAACCAGCTGAGCTAACCGCCCACATACGCTTTGATTATACCGACCAGGACGCGGATTGGCAATACTTTGCGCGCTGTTTGAGAAGTGTTTTGCTCGAAATGGCCTACAAAAAGCCCCGCGGTCTCGTGACCGCGGGGCTGGTGATGCGGTGGGTGCTTCGGTTTAGTATTCGGGCATCGGCGGGGTAGCCGGTTTTTCTTCCGGAATTTCGGTGATCAGGGCTTCCGTGGTCAGGATCATGGCCGCGATGGAAGCCGCATTCTCCAGCGCGCCCTTGGTCACCTTCGCCGGGTCGATCACACCGGCTTTGATCATGTCTTCGTACTTGCCGGTCAGGACGTTGAAGCCGATGTGGTCGTTCTTGGCGGCGGCCTGCTCGCGGCGGACGTTGTCCACAATCACCGCACCGTCCAGGCCGGCGTTTTCGGCAATCAGGCGCATGGGCATCAGCAATGCCTTGCGGACGATGTTCACGCCCATCTGCGCGTCTTCGTCCTCCATCTTCAAGCCTTCAATGGCTTCGAGGGCGTTTAGCAGCGCCACACCGCCGCCGGGCACGATGCCTTCTTCCACCGCGGCGCGGGTCGCCGACACGGCGTCTTCCACGCGGTGTTTCTTTTCCTTCAGTTCGGTCTCGGTCGCGGCGCCCACGCGGATGATGGCCACACCGCCAGCCAGTTTCGCCAGGCGTTCCTGCAGTTTTTCGCGGTCGTAGTCGCTGGTGGCGCGCTCGATTTCCACGCGAATCTGCTCCACGCGGGCTTCGATGGCCTTCGGATCGCCCTTGCCGCCCACGATGGTGGTTTCCTCTTTGGTGGAAACGACCTTCTCGGCGCGGCCCAGGTCGTCGATGGTCACGCTTTCCAGTTTGCGGCCAGTTTCTTCGGAAATCACGGTCGCGCCGGTCAGGATGGCGATATCCTGCAGCATGGCCTTGCGGCGGTCACCGAAGCCGGGCGCTTTCACCGCCAGGACGTTGAGCATGCCGCGCAGTTTGTTGAGCACCAAGGTCGCCAGGGCTTCACCGTCCACATCCTCGGCAATGATGACCAGGTCGCGCTTGCCGATTTGCACCAGTTTCTCGAGGATGGGCACGATATCCTGCGCGGCGGAGATCTTCTTGTCGTGCAGCAGGATGTACGGCTCTTCCACTACCGCTTCCATGTGTTCGGGGTCGGTGATGAAGTAGGGCGAGATGTAGCCGCGGTCGAACTGCATACCTTCGACGTACTCAGTCTCGAAGTCCATGCCCTTGGACTCTTCCACGGTGATCACGCCGTCGTTGCCGACCTTGTCGAACACCTCGGCGATCAGTTCGCCAATACGCTCATCCTGCGCGGAGATCGAGGCGACGTGCGCCATTTCCTCTTTGGTCTTGATTTCGATGGCTTCTTTCGCGATTTTGTCGGAAACGGCTTTAGCCGCGGCCTCGATGCCGCGCTTGAGGAGCATCGCGTTGGCGCCTGCGGCCAGCGCCTTCAGGCCCTCGGTGACGATGGCATGCGCCAGCACGGTGGAGGTGGTAGTGCCGTCGCCGGCGATGTCGTTGGTCTTGGTGGCCGCCTCTTTGAGCAACTGGGCGCCCATGTTCTCGAACGGGTCTTCCAGTTCGATTTCTTTGGCTACCGACACGCCGTCGTGGGTGATAGAGGGCGAGCCGAACTTGCGGTCCAGCGCCACATTGCGGCCCTTGGGGCCCAGCGTGGTGGCCACCGCGCGCGCCAGCACGTCCACGCCGCGCTGAAGTTTTTGTCGGGCTTCATCGCCAAACACAATTTGCTTTGCCGTCATGGTCTCACTCCTTGCAAGGGGATTCGTGGCGCGAAAGACACGCCCAGGTTGCCTCCATAGAAGTTAGCACTCCCTCTTGCAGAGTGCTAACTTGCGCTTTTATCTTACCTGCCTTACAGGTGGAAGTCAACCCCGCGCGCGCCCTTTCTAACAAAACTCTGATATTCCCCGCTCAGGGCGTGGGGGTGGGTGTGGGGGTTGGTGTTGCCGTGGGCGAGGCGTTGTTTTCGGTCGCCAAAGTGTGGCAGATGGCGCGGTTTTCGCGCACGATGCTCATCAACACCGAGTCGGCAGGGTAGGCGCGTTCGACCTGGGTCAGAACCGGCAAGGCCTCGTTGCAGCGGTTGAGCGCCGCCAGCACCGAGCCGTAACTGACATAGTAGAAGCCCACCGTGCGGTCGGTCAGCGGCAAGGGGCGGATGGGCACACCCTTCAGGTCATCGAAGCCGGTAAACCGTTTCCGTAAGTCGTCCAGGATGGCCTGGTCTTCTTCGGCTGTGCAACCCTGCACGGCGCATTTGAGCACCGGCACCGAGCCTTCGTAATTGCGTGCTTTGATGTAGATGATGCCCAGTTCGGCGTAGGTGTTGGGGTTGGTGGGGTCCATGAGCAGGGCGCGCTCGGCGTTGCGGGCTGCAATGAAGAATTCTCCCATTTGGGCATAGGTTTTGGCGATGGCGATGTAGGGTGTGGGGTCGTTGATGCCTAACCGCTGGTTGATTTTTGCGGCGCGGTCGAAGAAGTCCAATGCTTTGTTGTAGAGGGTTTTGCGGAAGGCCGGGTTGGCCTGGCCGGTGCCTGCCAGGTGGCGGTAGATCAGCCCGGCGCGCAGGTAAAAGAAGGTGAGGTTGGGCGCCAGTTGGATGGCTTGTTGGTATTCCTGGATGGCTTTGTTGTATTGCCCCAAGGTTTCCAGCACGGCGGCGTAGACGCGATGGGTGTCGAGCAAATCGGGGCCATATTGCACGGCCAGTTCGGCGAAGCGGTTGGCCTGAATCCATTTTTGCTGGTCGAGCAGCACTTCGGCGTAATAAGCCAGCGCCAGGGGGTCGTTTTTGGAGAGCACCAGGGCGCGAGCGGCTTCGTTTTCGGCTTCGGCCAGCCAGCGGTCGCTTTCTTCCAATGAGGCCAGGTTGGAGGTGGCCAGCCAGTCCAACGCGAAGGCGCGAATGGCATGGGAGCGAGCCTGGTCGGGGGCGGTCTCTACCGCCTTGTCCGCGGAGGCCAGGGCTTCTTTGCGGCGGATGAATTTCTGCTCGTCGGTGGGCAGCAAAGCAGAGGAATACACCTGAATGCGCGCCAGTTCGGCCCACAATTGGCCGTTGCGGGGGTCGAGGCGGGTGGCCATTTTGTAGGCTTCGATGGCTGCAGAGAGGTTGCCCGCGATGAACTGCGCCTGGCCTTCCTCAGCCCAGGACGATGCGCTGCGGGTGGGTGTGGGGGTGGGAGCAAACAAATCGGGAGGGGAGACTTTGCCGGAGATCAGCCCCCAGTCCAAAGCAATGCCTAAGAGCGCCAGCACTAAGTAAACGACCACTCGCCCCGGTCGGGAGCGCGGGGCTTCTTCCTTGAAGTGGAGGTCGTCACCTTGGAGTTCCATGGTTGGAAAAGTGCTGGGAGTTTGCGCCTGTGTTAAGGCATTGGCGTCGTGGTTGCTTCGCCGGTCGGTGTAGGCGTTGCCTCGGCTTGAGCACTGCACAGGCTTAGGCCCTCGTGCGCATTGTACACCGCGGTCTCATCCGTAGGCACACCGGCCAAGATGGTTTGGAAAATTGGGATTGCCTCATCGCAGCGCCCTGTTTTGACCAATGCCAACCCGTACACGCTGTAATAATCGGCAATGCGACCGTAATCCAGCGCCAAACCTTTGACGATGACGCCATCTTTGGTGGTGCCGCCTTTGACCGCCAGCGCCAGTTCTTTGACCGCGTCGGCATACTTGCCGTTTTTGTAAAGCATCAGACCGTAGTTGCCATGCATGTAAGGGTTGCCTGGTGCTTCTTCGGCGGCTTTGGCGGCGTATTGCAACGCCCGGCCGTATTGCCCTTGCAGGGCGTACGTCGTGGCGATGTAGGCGTCGGGCATGGGGTCGGCAGGGTTGAGCGCATTGGCGCGCGAGAACTCGTCGATGGCGTCGGTGTAATTGCCCTGGGCGCGATAGAGCAGCCCTAAGGTGA
>JALSPT010000028.1 GCA_026985785.1 Anaerolineales bacterium | reverse complement strand
GCGGCGCGCTGGGCAATGCCGCGCTGGCCGCGGTGGTGCCCGTGTTCATCGGCAAAGCCTTCGATGCCGTGCTGGCGCACCCGCCGCGGGCGGCTTACCTGCTCGTGGCCGCGCTGCTCATCGTGGGTAGCCAGATCTTGCGCGGCGCGCTCCAGTGGGGGCGCAACTTCAGCGCCGAGGTGATGGCGCAGCGCCTGGAACGCGACATCCGCGACGAACTCTACATTGCCCTGCTGGGCAAGAGCATGACCTTCCACCACTTGCAGCCCGTGGGCGACATCATGGCGCGCGCCACCAACGACGTCCGCGAGGTCAACTTGATGTTCAGCCCCGGCGTCAACCTGGTGGTCGGCTCGGCCTCGTTCCTGCTGATGCCGATTCTCTTTGCCCCCCGTTACCATCCGGCGCTGATTGCCACGCCGCTGGCTTTCCTGGTGCTCTATGCGGTGCTGCTGGCGCAATACCTGCACGAACTGCGCCCCATCAGCGACGACGTCCGCGAGGCGTTTGGCCAGATGAACACCCGCTTGGCCGAGGCGCTCGACGGCATCGAGACCGTGAAAAGCGCGACCCGCGAGGCGGGCGAGGTGGCGCTGTTCACCGAGCAGGCGCGCCGCTTTCGCGATGCCTTCGTCCGCCAGGGTAACGTGGAAGCCCGCTTTTTGCCCCTGCTGCTGCTGGGCGTGGCCAACGCCGCCGGGCTGGGGCACGCCATCTGGCTGTTCCACCGCGGCGCGTTGCAGGTCGGCGATGTGGTGGCCTATTTCGGCCTGCTGCAATTGTTCCGCTTCCCCACGTTCGTCTCGCTGTTTGCCTACTCGCAGGTCTCGCTGGGCCTGGCCAGCGCCCGCCGCATTTTGGAACTCATCACCCGCGAAACGCCCCTCGACCAGAACCTGGCGGGCTACGCTGCGCCGATGAAAGGCGAGGTGGCCTTTCGGGGCGTGACCTTTGCCTATGAGGAAGGCCACCCCGTGCTGCACGACATTTCGTTTCAGGTGAAAGCCGGGATGCGGGTGGCTATCGTCGGGCAGACGGGCGCCGGCAAGACCACGCTGGTGAAACTCATCAACCGCACCTACGATGTCAGCGCCGGGCAGGTGTTGGTGGATGGCGTGGATGTCCGGGACTGGAACCTGGAAGCCTTGCGGCGGCAGATTGCCATCATCGAGCAGGATATCTTCCTCTTTTCCCGCACGGTGGCCGAGAACATCGCCTTTGCCCGCCCCGACGCCACCCGCGAGGAAATCATCGCCGCGGCCAAAATGGCGCAGGCGCACGATTTCATCATGGCCTTCAAGGACGGCTACGACACCGTGCTCGGCGAGCGGGGTGTCAACCTTTCGGGCGGCCAGCGGCAGCGGCTGGCGCTGGCGCGTGCTTTCCTGGCCGACCCGCGCATCCTCATTCTGGACGACTCCACCAGCGCGATCGATTCGCTCACCGAGGATAAAATTCAGCAGGCCATCTTCGCCGCCTCGCGTGGCCGCACGACGTTCATCATCACCCATCGGCTTTCGCAAATTCGTTGGGCCGACCTCATCGTGGTGCTGCGCCGCGGCCGCATTGCCGCCATTGGCGCCCACGAGGATTTGCTCCGCACCTCCGAAGCCTACCGGCGGATTTTCCGGGAGTAAACCCTGCAACCAAGCAACCAAGCAACCAGGTAACCAGGCAACCACCCAACCAATCAACCAACCATGGGCTTCTTCTCCAACCTCGATCAGGAACGCTACGACCGCCAGTACAGCGACCGGGAACTCTTCCGGCGGATGCTGGCGTATTTCCGCCCCTATCTGGGGCGGCTGGCGGCGGTGGTGGCCGCCGTGGTGGTGGTTTCGCTGGCCGGCGCGGCGCTGCCGATGGTGGTGGCGCGCGCCGTGGATGCCCTCAAGGCCAACCTGACCACCCACCTGGCACTGGCGCTGACCGGCGCGGTGCTGCTTATCGGCGTGGTGACGTGGGGCGCGAACTGGGTGCGCCGCCGCCTGACCGTGCAGACCGTGGCCGATGTGGTGCTGCAACTGCGACGGGATGCCTTCCACGCCGTGGTGGCGCACGATTTGTCGTTCTTCGACGAGTTTTCCTCGGGGCGGGTGGTCTCCCGCATCACCTCCGACACGCGCGACTTCGGCCAGGTGGTGGTGCTGCTCACCGACCTCAGTTCGCAGGTGCTGCAATCGCTGATTCTGGCCGTGGTGCTCATCCGCACCGAGTGGCATTTGGCGCTGCTGCTGTTTTCGTTCCTGCCGGTGGTGTTTTTCGTGGCGTTGGGCTTCCGGCGGCTGGCGCGGCGGGTCACCCGTGAGGGGATGCGGGCGATGGCCAACGTCAACGCTGCCATCAAGGAAACCATCAGCGGCATCGCGGTGGCCAAGAACTTCCGCCAGGAAGCGGGCATTTACGCCGAGTTCGACGATGCCAACCGCCAATCGTACCGCGTCAACGTCCGCCGCGGGCTGGTGCTTTCGCTGGTGTTCCCCACGCTGAACGCGTTGGGCGGCGTGGGCACGGCCATTTTGGTGTACGTCGGCGGGATGAGCGCCATTCAGGGGATGGTGACCGCAGGGGCGTGGTATCTGTTCATCAGCAGCCTCGACCGCTTCTGGTTCCCGGTGCTCAACCTTTCTTCGTTTTGGGCGCAAATCCAGAGCGGCCTTTCGGCAGCCGAGCGGGTGTTTGCGCTCATCGATGTGGAAGCCGCCGTGCAGCAAATCGACCATCGCCCGGTGCCGCGGCTGCGTGGCGAAATCCGCTTCGAGCATGTCTGGTTCCGTTACAGCGAGCAGGAGCAGGTGCTGCAGGATTTCAACCTGCACATCCGCGCCGGCGAGAGCCTGGCGCTGGTGGGGCACACCGGCGCGGGCAAGACCACCATCGCCAAACTGATTGCCCGCTTTTACGAGTTCCAGCAGGGGCGTATTCTGGTGGATGGGCTGGACATCCGCACGCTGGACCTGGAGCAGTACCGCCGCCAGTTGGGGATTGTCTCGCAGGTGCCGTTTTTGTTCAGCGGCACGGTGCTGGAAAACATCCGCTACGCCCGCCCCGAGGCCACGGAGGAGGAAATCCTCGCCCTGGCGCGGCAGATTGGCGATGGCGAATGGCTGGAGACGCTGCCCGACGGCCTGCACACCGCGGTGGGTGAGCGCGGGGCGCGCCTCAGCATGGGGCAACGGCAGTTGGTGGCGCTGATGCGGGTGCTGGTGCAGCGCCCGGCGATCTTCATCCTCGACGAGGCCACGGCCAGCATCGACCCGTTTACCGAGGCGCAAATCCAAGAGGCGCTGGATTTGATTTTGAAAGATACGACCAGCATCTTGATTGCCCATCGGCTTTCGACCGTCAAGGCCGCCGACCGCATCATCGTGCTGCAAAAGGGGGAAATCATCGAGGAGGGCGACCACGAAAGCCTGCTGGCGCGCGGCGGGCATTATGCCGGGCTGTACAACACCTATTTCCGCCATCAGAGCCTGGCGTATGTGGAAGAGGCGGGGAGGTTGCGATGAGACGCGTCTGGGTGTGGTTGCTGGTGTTTCTGGCGGGGTGTGTGTTTACGCCTGGGCGAGGCGGAAGCGGCGGCGGCGTGTTCGTGCCGCCAGCGCGCAGTGGGGCTGCCCCACCGCCCCCCACGGCAACCGCCCCCGCGGCGCATCCCACGGCAGCCCCCCCAGCCCCCACCCGCCCCGTGGCCTGCACCAACAATCTGGCTTTCGTGAAGGACGAGACCGTGCCCGACAACACGGTGGTCACGGCGGGCGCGGCAGTGGACAAACGCTGGCGGGTGCGCAACGCCGGGACGTGCAACTGGGACGCCCGTTACCGCCTGAAGCACATTGCCGGCGATTTGATGGGTGCGCCGCCGGAAATGGCGCTTTTCCCCGCTCGCGCCGGCGCGGAGGCGGTCATCCGCATTGTGTTCACTGCGCCCGAGAAGCCCGGTCCGCATTTCTCCACCTGGCAGGCTTACGACCCCCAGGGGCGGCCTTTCGGCGACCCGATTTACATCCAGATCCTCGTCAAACGCGCCCC
>JALSPT010000027.1 GCA_026985785.1 Anaerolineales bacterium | reverse complement strand
CCTTCCCGCCGCACGTTTGCCGAGCGCTATTTTGCCGATGCCCAGGAGATGGTGCGCCGTTTGGAGGCGGAACTGGACGAGTTGGCCGCCGTGCAAGCGCGGTTGGAAGAGCGGCAGCGCCTGGCGCGGGAACTACATGATTCGGTCAGCCAGGCCCTTTTCAGCGTGGAACTGCAACTGAGCACCGCCGAGATGTTGTTGAAGGCCGACCCTGCTCAGGCGCGCCAACGCCTGGCACAAACCCGACGCATCGTTCACGAAGCCGCCAACGACCTGCGGGCGCTGATTGCCGACCTGCGGCCACCGGCTCTGGCCGGGAAGACGCTGGCGGAAGCGTTGGCCGATTTTACCCGCTCGCTGGAGGAGGCCGAAGGCCTGCCCATTACGTTGAAGATAGAGGGCACAGGCCGCCTGAGCGCCGAGGAAGAGGCCGAACTCTATCGCATTGCCTATGAGGCCCTGACCAACGCCGTGCGCCACGGACGGCCGCGCAGGGTACAGGTGCACCTCTGGCTACAACCACCTGCTTTCCGCCTACGGGTGGAGGACGATGGCCAAGGCTTCGACCCGGAGGCCATCTCGCCCGGCCACTGGGGGCTGGTGGGGATGCGGGAGCGCGCTGCCCGCCTGGGCGCTGATTTCCGCCTGCGGACGGCGCCTGGTCAGGGCACCTGGATCGAAGTGGAACGGAGGAAAGCCGCATGATCCGCCTGGTGATCGCTGAAGACCATCAAATCGTGCGCGAGGGGCTGCGTCTGTTTCTCGATGCGCAGCCGGATATGGAGGTGGTGGCCGAGGCCGCGAATGGCCGTCAGGCTTTGGAGGCTGTGCAGCAATATCACCCTGATGTGCTGCTGTTGGACCTGTTGATGCCGGAAATGGATGGGTTGGCGGTGTTGCGGGCATTGCCTCAGGTTGCGCCGGAAACCAGCGTGTTGGTGCTCACCAGCGCCAGCGAAGACCGGTTGGTGTTGCCCGCGGTGCGGGCGGGGGCGACGGGGTATGTGCTCAAGACGGTGTCTTCTGCCGAACTGGCCGAGGCAGTGCGCAAGGTAGCCCGCGGGGAGCCAGTGCTGCATCCTGAAATTACTCGCATGTTGATGCGTGAGGTGCGCCGTGGGCCGGGGGCGGTGGCGGGTGAGAAATTGACGCAACGAGAGTTGGAGGTGCTCAGCCTGCTGGCACACCGTCTGACCAACAAGGAGATTGCCGCCGAATTGGGCGTCAGCGAGACCACGGTGAAGACCCATGTGCGCAATATTTTGCAGAAATTGGGTGTGCGCACCCGCGCCGAGGCGGCCCGTTATGCCCGGGAGCAGGGGTTGGGATAAGAAGGCGGCTTCCTCCGCGGGGTAGTGGGCGAGGCGAGCAGGGGAAACTTTCGTGTCGCGCCCGATAGGGGGGCGAAGGGGACGTGAAAAAGGGCAGAGGCGGTTGGCCTCTGCCCTGAAATGTCAACCCGAGGTGCAAACTTACGGCGTGGGGGTGATGTGGGGGTTTGTGGCGTTGCCACAGCCGCCCTGACTGTGGCCTTTGCCTTGCCCGTGCCCCTGGCCGCGGCCTTCGCCATGTTCGCCGCCGTGGCCGGGGGTGCTTTCCAGGATGTGCTGGAATTCTTCGGCAGAGATGAACTGCGGCGAGTAGTCGGCGCCGTTGGCCCGCAGGTTGCTCACGAAGGCTTTCATGTGGTGGTAAGAGCCTTCTCGCAGGCGCTCGTACACGGTCTGAATGTCGGCGTGGGTGGTGCGGGCGATGGCCTCATTCAGGTCTTTGATGTCCAGGTCTTCGATGGTGGCGCCCACGGTGAGGGCATCGACGAGGGAGGCAGAGCCTTTCTCCACCAGTTGGTTGTAGAGGTCTTGCAGTTTGGGGTCATTGAACACGCCGCGGGCGTCGTTGGTTTGAGCGACGGGGTCATCGAGACCGTAGCGCTGGAGCAGGGTGCCGACCGCGTCCATGTGCATTTGCTCAGAGCGGGCGATGTTGCTGAACACCTGCGCGCTCCATTTGTCGTACAGGGTGAGGTAAACGTCGCGCGCCAGTTTTTCTTCCTCACGCATGTGCAGCAGGTCGGCCTTTTCGGCGTCGGTGAGGTTGGTGTCGCTGGGGGTGGGGATGTTTTCGGCGGGGTTCATGCCCTCGGGTGGGCCGCCGTGCTCATCTTCGTCGTGGGCTTCTTGGCCGCGCATTGCGCCCTGACCGCGGCCTGTGGCCGGGCCGTTGCCTGCGCCGTTGCCCATGCCGGGCATGGCGGTCGTCACTGCGGTGTCGGATGCGGTTTGCGCCGGTGCGGCGGTGGGGGCAGCCTGGCAGGCTACCAGACTCAAGGCAAAAACGAGAACACCGATAAACGGTAGCATTTTCTTCAACATGGTCGAACCTCCAAAAGTCGGGATGTTGCGAGGGTATCGCCCTCAATCGTTGCTTGTGCATTCAAGCGTCTGTAGTGTACCCGCAAAGGGGCGTTCGCGCCTCGTCCGTTAAGGATGAAAAATGGAGGAGACGCGGTGCGCCGGGGAAATTCCCTATTTTGTCGCTCTAAATCTGATCTCACTTATCCCCCAGCCGCCTCCCTTCGGCTTCAGCGCCTGGCGGCGCTTCCGCTCAGGAGCGGCTTTCCCCCCTTCCCTCTCTTAGTAACAGGGGTTACGCAGTTGCACCACGAGCACAGTTTTCCAGATGCTCAGGCTCCCCTCCTCTCCCTTTGAAAGAGGAGGGGGTGGGGGAGGTGAGGGGAGAAGGGAGGTTTACCCTGTTTTTCGCCCTTACCCCTGCCCCTCTCCCGGCGGGAGAGGGGGAGACAGACCTTGACTGTCGAGGTGAGCGCACAACCTGCATGGATGTTTTCCAAACTGCGTAAGTCTTGTTATTGAATGGTCGTTTTGTGTTGTTCAGGTGGTTACAGTGTACTTGAGAGAGCGTTATCCGTCCTCATCTCAAAGGGAAGAAAAAGGGATGAAAGAGGGAGAAAAGCAAAAGAGCGGCGTGAAAGCCACTCTGGTGGTGTGGCTGTGAGAGAAAGAAGGGTGGCCGGCGTCAGGCGTCGGCGCGGTCGGTGGCGCGTTGGGCGGCGTGTTTCAGGAATGCCACGAACAGCGGGTGGGGGCGGTTGGGACGGGAAAGGAACTCGGGGTGGAACTGGGTGGCTAACATGAAAGGGTGGTCGCGCAGTTCGGCGATTTCCACCAAGCGCCCGTCGGGGGAAAGGCCGGAGAACACCATCCCGGCCTGGCCGAGCACCTCCCGGTAGGCGTTGTTGAATTCAAAGCGGTGGCGGTGCCGCTCCTGGACTTCGTTTTGGCGATAGGCTTCGGCAGCGCGGGTGCCGGATTGCACCACGCAGGGGTACAGCCCAAGGCGCATGGTGCCGCCCATATCCACAATGCCGCGCTGGTCGGGCATCAAATCAATCACGGGATGAGGCGTGCCGGGGTCGAATTCGGTGGAGTTGGCGCTCTCGTCGCCGAGGACATGGCGGGCAAATTCCACCACCATGAGTTGCATGCCTAAGCAGAGGCCGAAATAGGGCACCTTACGCTCGCGGGCGTAGCGGGCGGCCAGGATTTTGCCCTCGATGCCCCGGTCGCCAAAGCCTCCGGGCACCAAGATGCCGTCGGCGGCCTTGACTTCTTCCCAGCCGCGGCCTTTTTCCAGATCGGCGGAATGCACCCATGCGATGTCCACGTCTACCCCCAGGGACAGCCCGGCATGGTAGAGGGCTTCGCGCACGCTGAGGTAGGCATCGTGCAATTCCACATATTTGCCTACCAGGGCAATGCGCACTTTGGGCTTGTCGGGGCGGCGGGCTTCGGCGACCATGCGCTCCCAGGCGCTCCAGTCGGGGCGCTGGCGGGCTTGCAACCCCAGGCGGTTGAGGACGTAATCGGGCATCCCGCTGCGCTCGACCAGCAGGGGCACTTCGTAGAGCACGTCGCTGGTGACCATCGGCACCACGGCGCGCGGCTCGACGTCGCAGAAGAGGGCGATTTTCTCGATGACGCTTTCCGAAACCGGGTAGTCGGAGCGGGCGACGATGATGTCGGGTTGGATGCCGAGGGAGCGCAGTTCGCGCACCGAGTGTTGGGTGGGTTTGGTTTTTAGTTCGCCGGTGCTTTTGATGTAGGGTAACCAGGTGACATGGATGAAAAGGGTGTTTTCCCGTCCGACGTTGGCGCGCATCTGGCGCAGGGCTTCGATGAAAGGCAGGGATTCGATGTCCCCCACCGTGCCGCCGACTTCGACGATCACGATTTCGGCATTCGTGCTCTGAGGCACCTGGGCGATGCGGCGTTTGATTTCGTTGGTGATGTGGGGGATGACCTGGATGGTGCCGCCCAGATAGTCGCCGCGGCGCTCTTTGGCGATGACCTCGGCGTAAACCTGGCCGGTGGTGACGTTGCTGTAGCGGTTGAGGCTGACGTCCATGAAGCGCTCGTAATGGCCAAGGTCGAGGTCGGTTTCCGCGCCGTCGTCTAAGACGTACACTTCGCCGTGCTGGTAGGGGCTCATGGTGCCGGGGTCGACGTTGATGTAGGGGTCGAGTTTCTGGGCGGAAACCGAAAAGCCGCGCTCTTTGAGTGCCCGCCCCAAGGCCGCAGCCGTGACGCCTTTACCCACGGAACTGAGCACGCCGCCGGTGACGAAGATGTACTTGGGCTGGCTCATGGAGGTGCCTCCTGAAACAAAGAAAGCGGGAGGCGCTGATGGAAGCGTCTCCCGGTGGGGGCATAAGTCGGCGGGCTCAAATCATGGCGGTGAGTTGTTCGGCTGCCCGGCGCATTTCCAGGAAGATGAGCCCCAGTTTGGCTTCCTTGCGGGCCAGTACGGTGAGCACGGCTTCGTCCCCTACCGCTGTCAGCACCACGTACCCTTGGTCGCCTTTGATGTAAACCTGCTCGATGTTGCCGCGACCGAGTTCGCTGGCGATGCGTTCGCCCAGGCTGAGCATGGCCGCTGACATGGCCGAAACCCGGTCTTCTTCGGCGTTGGCGGGTAATGCCGAGGCGATGACCAAGCCGTCCACCGAGACGACGGCTGAGGCTTCAATGTCGGGCACGGCGGCTTGCATTTCTTGCAATCGGGCAACCATTTGTTCAGAGCGGCTTCTGGCCATGTGTTCTCTCCTTATTAGGATGGATGGTGTGTGGAGCACGTCAGCCGGTCGTCAGCGGTGGCTGATGGTGGGGCTGCGTGATGATCTCCTGCGGGTAGATTGCTCTTATTATACTCAATTTTGAAGTTCGCGGGGGAAGCATGTCACGCCTGGAACGGTTTGCTTTCTCGTCGCGGGCGAGGGGGCTAATGCTCCCGGCGGAGCAGATGATGGGCGAGCGAGCGTAAGGCAGCCCCCGCGTCACCTTGGGGGGCGGCTTCGTCCAGGGCTTCCAGCGCCTGCGTGGTCAGGCTGGCGGCGACGGCTTCGGTGTAGGCGCGAGCGCCGTCGGTTTCCAGGGCAGCGGCAAGAGCGGGCACCTCGGCAGGCGTATGGGGGTGGCCTTGTTCCCAGGCGCGAGCAAAAGCGCTGCCTTGTTGTAACCCGTAGAGGATGGGCAGCGTTTTCTTGCGTTCCAGCAGGTCGCCGGTGGTGGATTTCCCGGTCAGAGCGGCATCGCCCCAGATACCCAGGTAATCGTCCCAGGCTTGAAAGGCCAGGCCGAGCATGCGGCCAAATTCCCGATAGGCGCGGCGATGGGTGTCGTCTGCTCCGCCAAGCAGCGCGCCCAGGTCGGTGCACGCGGCTATCAGGGCGGCGGTTTTGCCTTCCACCATTTGCCAGTATTCGTCCACGGTGACGAGATCTCGGTGCTCAAAGGCAATGTCCATGTGTTGCCCTTGAGTGAGGTGGAGGGCGGTTTGGTGGAGGATGCGAGCGGCGATGAGGGTGGTTTCGGCGTCCACGGGGGGGTGGAGTTCCAGCATGGCGATGTGGGCGAGGGTGAAGAGCGCGTCGCCGCTGTTGAGGGCCAGAGGAAGCCCCCAGCGCGCCCAGACGGTAGGGCGACCGCGGCGGGTCTCGCCGCGGTCTTCGATGTCATCGTGGATGAGGGAGAAGTTGTGCAACAGTTCGACGGCCGCGGCGGCAGGGACGGCGCGGTGCCAGTTGCCGCCCGCAGCGGCGGTGGTCAGGAGGAGCAGCAAGGGGCGGATGCGTTTGCCGCGGGCCTTGGGGCCGGCTCCCTCCCCCTCCCAGCCCATGTGGTAGGCCAGCATGTGGTACAGGTCGTCGTGGTCTTCGCAACGGGCACGCGCCAACACCGCCTGCATGGCCTGCTCGACGGCGGGGAGCATGGTTTCCTGGAAGACGGTCAGGTCGGCAGTCATAAAGTTTCCTCGGGACATGGGGCGCGGCGTTGCAGCGGTGTGCGACGAAGGGAGGGCAGGTCAGCAGCACCGGCAGCGAACATGGCGAGGCGCAGCTCGGCAATCACCAGGGTGAGGGCCTCGTCGACGGCTTCGGGTGATTGCGCTGCGGCGTGCAGCAGCCGCCCGGCCATGCCACCTAAGGCCGCGCCCAGGGCAATGGTTTTGGCGATGTCGATGCCGTTGCGCAGGCCGCCGGAAGCAAAGAGAGGAAGGTCAGGCGCGCCGCGACGGGCAGCCAGCAGGCTTTCGGCGGTGGGGATGCCCCAGTCGACGAAGGCGGCGGCCAGGCGGCGCAGGCGCTCGGTGGGGGCGCGATGCATTTCCACCTGACTCCACGAGGTGCCACCGGCCCCAGCCACATCAATGGCGGCCACCCCTGCCTCGGCCAGCAGGCGGGCGGTATGTTCCGAGATGCCCCAGCCTACTTCTTTCACGACGACTGGCACTTCCAGCGCCCGGCAGACAGCTTCGATCTTGCGCAGCAGGCCACTGAAGCGAGTGTTGCCTTCGGGTTGCAGTGCTTCTTGCAGCGGGTTGAGGTGGAGGATGAGGGCGTCGGCCTCGATCATCTCCACGGCACGGCGGCAGTGATCGACCGTGTAGCCGTAATTCAGTTGTACCGCCCCCAGGTTGGCAAAGAGCAAAATGTCAGGTGCAAGATGGCGCACGCGAAAGGTGTCGGCCAGTTCGGGGTGTTCCAATGCCGCCCGTTGGGAGCCGACCCCCAGGGCAACGCGGTGCTTTTGCGCCGCCTGTGCCAGGTTTTGGTTGATGCGTGCCGCTTCAGCCGTGCCCCCGGTCATGGAGGAAATCAGCACCGGCGCGCCCAGGCGCCGCCCAAACAGTGTCAGCGAGGTGTCCACCGCTTGCAGGTCGATCTCGGGCAGCGCCTGATGGACGAAGCGATAGTGTTCGAGGCCGGTACTCAGCCTGGAGCGGACGTCTTCTTCCAGGTTGATGCGGATGTGTTCGGCTTTTCGGCTGCCGATGGGCGTAACTTTTTTCATCGTGTGGTGTTCCCTGCTGTGAACTATCTTACCAGCCCGCGACGGCCTTGTCAACGCGCCGGGAGAGGCCGGTGCAAGCAAATGTCGTAGAAGCACTTTTCAGGATCTCACCCCTCCCCCGCCGCCTACGGCGGCCTCCCCCTCCCCTCCCTTCAGTAAGGGAGGGGAGGGGGAAGGCGGAGGCTGTCCTGAGTGTCAACGAAGGACACGCCTCCGCCAGGGAGTGGGGAGAGATCTGGCCATACGATGGTCTTACCTACAACATTTGAGTGCGCCTGGAGAGGCTGTCAGCCTGCACCTTGACAGATGGTAAGGGCAGGTTACAATTAGGCCACACGTATCTTTTTGCTCAGGAGGCACAACATGGCGGAATCTCAAGTTTTTGAAGAGATCAAGGAAATCATCGTGGATTTGTTGGGTGTTGATCCCGATAAGGTGACGATGGAAGCCCGCTTCAAGGAGGACCTGGAAGCGGATTCCCTCGACTTGGTGGAATTGATCATGGCGCTGGAGGACAAGTTCGGCGCCGAAATTTCCGATGAGGATGCGCAGAGCATCACCACCGTAGGCGAAGCGGTGAAATACATCGAGGCGCGGTTGTAAGAGGCGCTGGCGCTGAGCCGGCGAGTTAGAGAGGGGGATGGGGGGAGATGCGTGGTACTGCGCAGAAACATGCTAAGTGTTCCTGACAATGACTATGCATGGGCGATGGGAGCGTGTCGTCCAGGGAGCATGTCGGCGTCGATGAAAACACCCCGCTCTGTGAAGGAGCGGGGTGCGGTTTTTGTGCGAGGAAGGTGCTTATAGATCTTTGAGAATGTGGGCAATCTCTTCGGGGTGTTTGGCCACTTTGACGCCTGCTTTTTCCAGGGCTTCGATCTTCTCGGCTGCGGTGCCTTCGCCGCCTTCCACGATCGCGCCAGCGTGCCCCATGCGTTTGCCGGGGGGCGCGGTCTGCCCGGCGATGAAGCCCACCACCGGCTTGGTCATGTGGTCGGCGATGTACTGGGCGGCTTTTTGCTCGTCGGTGCCGCCGATTTCGCCGATGAGCACCACTTTCTCGGTTTGGGGATCTTCTTCGAACATCTTGAGCGCATCGAGGAAACTGGTGCCGTTGATCGGGTCGCCGCCGATGCCGACGGTGGTGGTGGCGCCGATGCCCAGCAGTTTCATGGCGTAGAGCACTTCGTAGGTCAGCGTGCCGGAGCGAGAGACCACGCCGACGTTGCCGGGGATGGCGATGTTGCCGGGGATGATGCCGACTTTGGCCTCACCGGGCGTCAGCAGGCCGGGGCAGTTGGGGCCGACCAGGCGCGAGCCTTTCTGGTCGAGGTAGGCGCGCACCCGCATCATATCCTGCACCGGAATGCCTTCGGTGATGCAGACGATGAGTTCTACCCCAGCGTCGGCGGCCTCGAAGATGGCGTCGGCTGCGAAGCGGGCGGGCACGAAGATCACGCTGGTGTTGGCGCCCGTGGTTTCGACGGCTTTCTTCACGGTGTCGAACACGGGAATTTTGTCGTCCAGCACCCATTGGCCGCCCTTTCCGGGGGTTACGCCGGCGACGACGTTGGTGCCGTAGGCGACCATTTGGGTGGTGTGGAACATGCCTTCACGGCCGGTGATGCCTTGCACCACCACGCGGGTGTCTTTGTTGACTAAGATGCTCATTGGGCGCCTCCCTTCGCGGCGGCAACGGCTTTTTGGGCCGCTTCGACCAGGGTTTCTGCGGTAATCATGTTGGCGTTGGCCAGCAGGCGGCGGCCTTCTTCGGCGTTGGTGCCGACGATGCGGGCGACCATGGGTACCTGCGGTTTGACCTCTTCCATCGCTGCGAGGATGCCGCGGGCTACTTCGTCGCCGCGGGTGATGCCGCCGAAGATGTTGATGAGGACGGCTTTGACGTTCGGCTCGGAGAGGATGATGCGGAAGGCAGCGGCCACTTTTTCGGCGTTGGCACCGCCGCCGATGTCCAGGAAGTTGGCCGGTTCGCCGCCGTAGAGTTTGATGACGTCCATCGTGGTCATGGCCAGTCCGGCGCCGTTCACCATGCAGCCGATGTTGCCGTCCAGTTTGATGTAGGAGAGGCCGTATTTGCGGGCTTCGGTTTCTTCGGGGGCTTCGACGTCCAGGTCGCGCATTTCGGCCAGGTCGGGGTGGCGGAAGAGGGCATTGTCGTCGATGATCATCTTGCCGTCCACCGCCAGGATCTCGCCCTCGTCGGTGATGACCAGCGGGTTGATTTCGGCCAAGGTGGCGTCGCTCTTTTGGTAGGCTTCCCACAGGCCGAAACACACCTTGCTAAAGGCTTTCCAGTGTTCCTTGGGGAGGTCGATGCCTAAGGCCAGGTCGCGGGTCTGGTAGCCGCGCAGGCCGAGCAGCGGGTCGATGTGGATTTTGATGATTTTCTCCGGCATGGTGCGGGCGACTTCTTCGATCTCCACGCCGCCCTCGGCGGAGGCCATCATCACCGGCTTGCGGGCTGCCCGGTCGTTGGTGATGCCCAGGTAGATTTCCTTGGCGATGTTGGCGGCTTCGTCGATGAGCACTTTGCGCACCGGCAGCCCCTTGAGCTTCATCGCCAGGATCTCGGTGGCGCGCTCTTCGGCTTCTTCGGGGGTTTTGGCCAGTTTGATCCCGCCTGCTTTGCCGCGCCCGCCCACCAAAACTTGGGCTTTAACGACCACGCGGCCACCCAGTTCCTCGGCAATTTGCCGGGCTTCTGCTGCTGTGGCCGCGACGCGCCCCTTGGGAATGGGAACGCCATACTTTGCAAAGATTTGCTTGGATTGGTACTCGTGTAGTTTCATAAAGGCTCCCCGGTTTTTCGGGCCGTAGCCCGGGGTGGTGTTGACAACGCCGCCATTATACCACCGGTTTGCGTTTTTGAGAATTAGTTTGATTAGTGAAATTAGTGTGATGAATCGGGTGGTGGGGGCAGTAAGAGGTGCCCCCCGGCGAGAGCAACCAGGGCGAACAGGCTGGCGACGAGGAAATGAAGGGGGCCGACCATGCCCCATTGCCACCCCTGCGCGGCGGCCAGGGCTTGCCCGCCCCAGAAGCCGAGCCAGGCGAAGATCAGGTCGGCCAACAGGCGGAGCGGCGAGCCGCCTTTCCAGAGGTGGAACAGGCTGCCGTAGAGGGTGGCGAGCAGGGCGCCGAAAACGAAAGCCGGGAGGGTCATGGTGCCTCGCTCCTTGAGGGTTCGGAAGACGTGATGATGCCGCTGCCCAGGCATTCGTCGCCCAGGTAGATCGCAGCGGCCTGCCCGGGGGTGATGTCCCGTTGGGGGGCGTCGAATTCGGCCCGGAAGCGCCTGCTGTCCAGAAGCGAAATGGTGGCCGGTTGCGGGCGCGCGGTGGCGCGAATTTGCACCGTGGCGTGAAAGGGGGAGGTGGGGGGTGGGATAATCCAGTTGGCCTCGGCAGCCAGGAGGAGGCGTTGCCCCAGGGCTTCTCGTGGACCGACGATGAGGGCGTTGTGTGCGCTGTCTTTTGCTACGACGTAGAGGGGCTGCTCGGCGGCGATGCCGATGCCTTTGCGCTGGCCGATGGTGTAGAAGGCCAGGCCGCGATGGGTGCCCAGGTGCTCGCCGGTCACGCTGAAGATGGGCCCCGGTCTGACGGTGTGGGGGGCGTGGCGGCGGAGGAAATCGCGGTAATCGCCGCCGCCGAGGAAGCACAGGTCCTGGCTGTCGGGGCGGTTGGCCACCGGCAGGCCGAATTGGCGTGCCATTTGGCGGATGGCGCCTTTCGTATAGCCACCTATAAGCAGCAGGGTGTGGCGAAGTTGCTCGGCGGTGAGGCGGCTGAGGACGTAAGATTGGTCTTTGCGCTCGTCCACGCCTCGCAGCAGGTGCACTTGCCCCTCTTCGTCGGTGTGCAGGCGGGCGTAGTGGCCGGTCGCCAGCAGGTCGGCGCCCAAAGCGCGGGCATGTTCCCACATCAGCCCCCAGCGAATGTGGCGGTTGCACACCAGGCAGGGGTTGGGGGTGATCCCGGCGGCGTAGCCGTCGAGGAAGTATTGCACTACGGTTTGGCGGAAAGGTTGGCGCGCGTCGATGAGGTGGAAGGGAATGCCAAGCAGGCGGGCAACGTGGCGGGCGAGGTCGGTGGCTTCGAGGGTGCAACAGCGGTTTTCGGCCTCTTTGCCCGGCTCGCTCCACAGGCGCAACATCACGCCAATGACGCGATAGCCTTGCTGCACCAGCAGCGCCGCGGCTACGGAACTATCCACCCCACCGCTCATCGCGATGGCAACGGTTGGAGTCATGGGGCAATTGTACCGTATTTACCGCTTCCCTTGGAGCGGTTTCCTCTTTTGTGCTTTTTGCAGCGCGGTGCCAAAACATCGCTGGTATAATTGAGCCACACCATTTGAGGAGGGTGCGATGAGCACGCAGATTAAGTTTGGAACCGACGGCTGGCGCGGTCGGATTGCTGAGGATTACACTTTTGCCAATGTGCGACGGGCGGCGCAGGGCTTTGCCCGTTATTTGCTGGAGGAAGGGAAGGCCGGCGCGTGGGTCGTGGTCGGCCACGACAAACGGTTTCATTCCGAAAACTTTGCAGCCGCGGTGGCCGAGGTGCTGGCAGGCAACGGCCTCCGGGTGTACCTGACCCAGGGCGCAACCCCCACGCCGGTGATTTCGTATTCGGTGGTGGATAAAAAAGCAGCGGGCGCGGTCAACATTACCGCTTCGCACAACCCGCCCACCGACAACGGTTTCAAGGTGCGCGATGAGCATGGCGGCGCTATCGCGCCGGAGGGATTGAAACGCATCGAGGCGCTCATCCCTACCACCGAGGGCGAAGTGCAACGGGTGCCCCTTGCCGAGGCCGAGCAGCAGGGGTTGGTGGTGCGCTTCGACCCGGCACCGGCGTACATCGAGCACATCAAAACGCTGGTCGACCTGGGGCCCATCAAACAGGCCGGTTTCAAGGTGCTGGTGGATCCCATGTGGGGCAACGGGGCGGGTTGGTTTAGCCGGTTGCTGGCGGGCGGTAAAACCGTGGTGGAGGAAATCCACAACACCCGCAACCCCATTTTCCCCGAGATGAAGCGCCCCGAGCCCATCCCGCCGAACATCGACGTCGGCCTGGCCGAAACGGTGAAGCGCGGGGCGGATGTTTTGCTGATCACCGATGGCGACGCCGACCGAGTAGGGCTGGGCGACGAGCACGGCCAGTTTGTCAACCAACTGCGGGTGTATGCGCTGCTGGCCTATTACTTGCTGGAGGTGCGCGGCCAGCGGGGCCCCATCGTGAAGACGATCTCCACTACGACCCTGCTCAACAAATTGGGCGAGCGTTATGGCGTGCCGGTTTACGAAACTGGGGTGGGCTTCAAATACGTCGCGCCGAAGATGTTGGAAGTGGATGCCCTGATCGGCGGCGAAGAATCGGGCGGCTATGCCTTCCGCGGCAATGTGCCGGAGCGCGATGGCATTCTGGCCGGTTTGTATCTTTTGGATATGATGGTGCAACTCCATCGCAAGCCTGCCGAACTGGTCGACCTGCTCTTCCGCGAGGTAGGGCCTTCCTATTACGACCGTATCGACACACCTTTCACCGGCGACCGGCACCCCATCGAAGAGCGAGTGCGTAATGCCAGGCCGGAAACCATCGGCGGCTTGAAGGTGACGGG
>JALSPT010000026.1 GCA_026985785.1 Anaerolineales bacterium | reverse complement strand
CGGGGCGCGTTTCATTGCACAGCAGGAAGCCTATCACCCCGAGTATGCCATCATCGGCGAGCCCAGCAGTTGGCAGCGAGTCACGTTGGGTTACAAAGGCAGCGCGCGCGCCCGGGTACGCTTCACACGGCCGCTAAGCCATACGGCTTCGCAGGAAGCAAGCGTGGCCGACGTTGCTTGTAAGTGGTGGCAGACGCTGCAAGATGCAGTGGCTATGCGAAACAGGGGCAATAACCGGGCTTTCGACCGCCTGCAACCCTCACTGCACCGCCTGGCCTCTGGCGACGATGGCTTTACCGCCTGGGCAGAATTGCACCTTGGCTGCCGGTTGCCCCTCGATGTTTCCCCTCAAGAGTGGTATGCCCTCCTACGCACCCTCGATCCCGAAGCCCGGGTGCACCCAGAAGGCTTCGCCATCCCGGCCTATCGCGGCGACAAGCGCAACGCCTTGACCCGGGCTTTTTTAGGCGCCATTCGCGCTGCGGGCGGTAAGCCTGGCTTCGTGGTCAAAACCGGCACCGCTGACTTGAATATCGTTGCCCCTGCATGGGGATGCCCCGCGGTGGCTTACGGCCCCGGTGATAGCAGCCTCGATCATACCCCCAACGAGCACCTGCCGCTGGAAGCGTATCGCCGGGCTGTGGACGTTTTGACCGGCGTGCTTTCCCGCCTGACGGCAGAACCATAGCCAATGGCCACGGCCCTCAGCGTCGCCGCGATCCTCCTGCTCGCGGCGTTCACCCAAAGCCTCACCGGGTTCGGCCTGGCTTTGGTCTCCATGCCCTTGTTGGGGCAATTGATGCCACTGCACCAGGCCAGCGCCCTGGTTGCGGTAGTCAGTTTGGTCGTGGAAGCCGCCCTATTGCGGCGCTATTGGGCCCATCTTCGCTGGCGTCCCGTCGCCCGATTGACCGCTGCCTCATTCCTTGGCATGCCGCTGGGGGTTGCACTATTGCATCACCTGCCGGGCAATTGGCTGCTCACCGCGTTGGGCATGCTGCTCATCGCTTACAGTCTATATGCCCTCGGCAACTGGCATCTGCCGCGACTGACGCATCCATTTTGGGCATGGGGGCTGGGGCTGCTGGCAGGTGTGTTAGGAGGAGCCTACAACACTTCCGGCCCGCCGGTAATCCTCTACGGCCACGCCAGGCGATGGACGCCTCAGGTGTTCAAAGGCAATCTGCAAGCCTTTTTTCTGAGCACCAGCGCCGCGATATTTCTGGCACATCTTGCTGCGGGAGATATCACCCCATCCACTTGGTGGCGTGCACTGGAGGCGCTCCCTTCCTTGGGGCTGGGGCTCTGGCTGGGTAGAAAGGCGGAAAAACGCCTCTCCCCAGAAGTTTTCCGCAAGATCGTCTTGTTTGCCCTCCTGCTGGTTGGGGCAAAAATGCTCTTTCCCGCCTGATAGCGGATCACAGTTCCTTACCAGCCGCGGGGACGCCGCTTTTGTCCTCAAGAGCAGCCAGGGCATCCCGCAAACGACGGCAACGGACCAAAAGGCTGACCACATAGGCAGCCATGCCCCCCAGAATGACCACATAACCCAAAATCATATAATTGCCGGTCTCAGGCACCATTGGTATCCTCCTCTACGACTCCCGATCCAGACGCAAGCGCTCGATGCGCTGGGCAAGTTGCCCCAATCGGAAACGATGCCACACCAGGGCGGCGAAAATCACCGTGAAAGTGAACAGGCTGAACATAAAAGTCTGGAACATCTTGGGGGAAAGTTCGGCCTTGGTGCTGGTAATCACAACCGGGTGGATGCTGCGAAAGAGGCGAATAGAAAGGAAAGTCAGCGGCACGCTGAGAAATCCCACAATGGCGTATACTGCGGCGTAACGAGCCCGCCGATCGGGATCCTCGATGCCTTGCCGGAGCATGAAATACGCGATGTAAATCAACTCCATCACCGTGACCGTCACCAAACGAGGATCCCACGTCCACCAGGTGTTCCAAATAGGGCGCGCCCAAATGGAGCCACTCACGATGCCGATGAGGGAAAATGCCAGGCCGATTTCCACGGCAGCCACTTCGAGCAGGTCCCAACGGGCGCGAGCGGTGACGAGAAAAGCCCCGCCCGCCACAGCCGCCAGCAAAAAACCCAGCATCCCCACCCAATTCGCAGCGACGTGGAAGTAAAACACCTTCTGCACCAGCCCCATCGTGCGTTCCATGGGAGCATAAGCAAACACCATCCACGCAGCCACCGCCAAGAGCAAGACGCTGACCGCATCCAGCACTTTCAAAGCCGTGGGGGTTTTAGTCATCGCTCATTCCTCCACAATGAAATCGAACACCATAAACGCTACGGCAAGAAAAACGACATCGTACACCACCAACAGGTTGAGCCAGGGGCGGATCTCATCCATCGGCAGGCCACCCAAAAAGGCCGCGCTTCCCTTCACCGCGGCGATGAGCACCGGCAGCGTCACAGGAAAAAGCAAAATCGGCAGCAGCATCTCACGCGTGCGCGCTTGCACCGCCATGCTGGCCAACAGCGTACCGATGGCCACGTATCCTACCGAGCCAAGAAGGACGATCAACAACAGCCCTGGCAGAAAGAGGTTGACGTTGTAAAGCACGCTATAAAGGGGAAACACGATAGCCTCGACGATCAACATGAAGGCCAAATTGGCCAACATCTTGCCAAAATAAATGGCGCTGCGGTCCATCGGGGCCAACAGCAAGCCATCGAGGCAGCCGCGATCTTTCTCCGCAGCCATAGAGCGGTTGAGTCCCAAGGTGCCGGCAAAGATAAAAGTCACCCACAACACGCCGCTGGTCACGCTGCTGCGCGTCTTGGGATCCAGGTCAAGGGCAAAATTGAAGGCCAAAATCACCAACAGCGCAAACACCAACATGGCCGAAAGCAATTCCCGGCTGCGGCGCTCCGCCGTCAGATCCTTCCAGACGATGGCCGCCGTGGCGCGCCACAAACCGGTCACCGGGCGGTCGGCGGTGGTGGGGCTCATGCCGCCACCTCCCCGTTCACTGCCTGCCGGTAAAAACGCAGCAATTGGGCCTCACCCATGGCCTGGCGCGAGGCCGAAGCCACAATCCGCCCCCGCGCCAACACATCGAAACGGGTCGCCAGAGCAGCCACCCGCCCCAAATCATGCGTCGTCATTACCACCGTGCGTCCCTGCGCGGCAATCTGCCGCAGCAAGCCGTCCAAGATAGCCGCGGCATCCTGGTCCAGGCCGGTATAGGGCTCGTCCAACAACAGCAAATCGGGGTCGTGCAACAGGGCTCGGGCGATGGCAAGGCGCTGCTGCATCCCGCGGGAAAAGGTGCGCACCGGGTCGTGGCGGCGGCGGTACAGCCCCACCAAATGCAACATTTCGTCTATCCGACCGGCGGGGGAAGGCAGACTGTAAAGGCGGGCAAAAAAGCGCAGGTTCTCAGCCGCCGTCAGATCGCCATACAACAAAGGTTGATGGGAAACCACGCCCAACCGCCGCCGCACGCTGGCAGCCTCTTGAGGCAACCGACATCCCGCCACCCAAACCTCCCCACGGGTAGGGCGGCTCAATGAGGCCAGAATGCGCAGGAAGGTGGTCTTGCCCACGCCGTTTGGCCCCATCAACGCCACAAACTCGCCCGCTACGACGCTAAAATCCAACCCACGCAACACAGATTTCAGCCCAAACCGTTTGGTCAGGCCATGCACGGCGATGACAGCATCCGTGTTACTCACCACCGGCAACCCCCTGCCCCTCCATCACAGCCTGCAAGCGGGCTTTCAACGCCGCCCGTCGGGCGCGATATACCGCCTCGTCCAGCTTGTTGGCCGCGTACAGATCGTCCAGCGCCAGGATGGCATCCATCAGGGTATCGGCGTCATTGGCAAAGCGCTCTGCCCACACGGCTGCGTCCTCCGCGACGGCGGGCATTGGTGCATTATCCACAGACGAAACACGCGGCTTTTCCCGCCGCAGCACCACGGCCACAGCGATCAACGCCACCCCAAGCGCCATCAACCCAATCGCCAGGCCGGTCTTGGACCGGCTGCCTTGCCCAAACCACGAAGTCGGACGGGAAACCGTAAAGCGCAACACGCCATCTTTGGGCAAAGCCCCTACATTGTAAACATGATATTCTTCGGCTCCCTGTGCTGAAGACACGCCAACATCCTGCAACTGGTCTCCGCTCAGGGTCAATTCGCCTTCCCGCACCATCAGCACAGCCCCCGCCACCGGCAAAGGCACGGGATGGTTCAGCACCATTTTCTTACCTTGCATGGGCAAATTGTAAGCAAAGACCTCTTGTGTGGTCAATTTAGGATAAATGGGCAACTTGTCGCCAAAGCCATCCGCGGTCTCCACATAGCGCCCACCCAAATCACCGTTTTGAAACTGCAAATGCACAGCCCCTTGCGGAAGATGAAAAGTAAGCACCGGGGCGTCTTTTTCGGGCGCCACCACCGTGCGGTCGCCGTTGTTGGTAATCACGTAAATTTCCACCACCTGCAACACCCCCGGCGAAGGCGTATCAAGCAGGATGTGCAGCCGCTCTACGGCAACTTCGCTCAAATCGGTCGTGGTTTCGTAAATATTGACCGGCAGGTCGATGGCCGGATGACCGGGTGGCGGAGATACGCTGCGCGAACCATACAACACGCCGCGGTACTCGGTCGTCACAAAGAACATCCGCCCGGTCTTCAAAGGCACATCCTTGAAAGCAAAGCGCCCACCGGCATCAATCGTGGCCTTGGCGGTGTATGCTTCTTCGCCGCCGTGGGGGTTGTCATAGCCGTGCAGGGTGACCTCCAGGTCGGGCGGCACGGATGCCCCTGCCGTGCCGTTCACTACCTGGCCGGTGATCGTGATCGTTTGTGCACCGGGAGTCGCCTCGGCGGTTGGGGTTGTCGCAGGCGTCGGGGTGACCGCCGCCGTCTCGCCGGTCGTCGATGTGGCCGTGGCAGAGGTTTGCGGGGAATGGGCAAAGGAAAGCGACCGAATATACGCCACTACCGCCCAGCGGTCGGCGTCGCTCAAGCCCTCATACACCCTGGACTCGTGCTGGGGGCCGGCCACAGCGCGGAAAAGTTCCTCATCCGAGGACTGCGCCATGCGTTTCTGGTTGACCAGGCCTTTGCCGCGCCCGTCGCTCTGATGACAGGTAACACACCGTTGCGTAAAAATTTCCTTGCCGCGCGCCAGCGTCTGCGGCGGAGTCCCCAGGGTGTAGATATACGCCAAAACATCCCATCGCTGCCGCACGGAAAGTTTATCTTCAAAAGGCGGCATTCCCTTCTCCGGGCGCCCCCGGCTCACCGTCACAAACCATGCTGCTGGCGAGGCTTCGCGCACCTCTTCCGCATCAGCAAACGCCGCTGGGTTGAGCCCCCGATCCAGCGCGACGGGGCCGTTGCCCTGGCCCCGCTCGCCGTGGCACGGCAAACAAGTCGCCTCGTAGATAGCCTTGCCTTTCGCCGGGTCGGGGGGGAGGGCAGGGTAGAGGCTGGCCGTGTCCGGCGTCGGCGGCACCGGCGTCGGTTGCCAGCCCGGTGGCGGAGTAATATCGCCCGCGAGGTTGAAACTGCAGGCGCTCAAGGCCAGCAAAGCGGCGGTCACAACACCCAAAAAGAGCACGAAACGAGCACATCGGCGCATAGGAAAACCTCTAAGCAACGCAAGGGGCATGAGAATTTAGGGGGAGCCAATCAGGTCAACGGCGAGCCACAACGCGGGCAAAAGCGGTCGCCCTCCAGCACCGGTGCGCCACACTGGGGGCAAAAACCGGCAGCCTTGGCCTCGCGCTGGCGGCGGCGGGCGGCCAACATTGCTTCAAGGGGATCATCGGGCGTTCGCGGCGCAGCCGCGGCAGCCCCACGGGGCGGTTCGCCACCGATGCGCGCGGCCTGCTGACGGCGCGCCTCCAAAGCGTCCAGCCGTTGCAGGATGGTCGCGCCTTCGCGCAACAGCGCCTGCCGACGCCGCAAATAGTGCGCTTCTTCCACCTTGCCCACGCTGTAATCGAACTCCAACTCGGCCAGCGTGTCCAGCACCTGCTCGCGGCGCGCCAGCAAAGCCGAACGCTCGCGAGCCAGGTCGGTCACCAGCGCGCCTTCCCGCTGCAAAATGGGCAAAGCCACATACGCGGCGGCAAACACGGCTATCGCAAGCACCACAAACGCAGCACCCCAATCCATAGGCTATCGCTCCAAAGCGGCCTGCAACGCCGCCATAATCTCGTTCAGGTCGGCAAAGGGGCCGATTTTCTTGTAAGCCAGGCGGCCATTCTTGTCCACGATGTAGGTTTCCGGCACGCCCGTGATGCGGAAAGTCTGCGCCCAATGGGTAGCCTTGTCAGGCCCGTTTGGGTAAGTGACGCCATACCGTTGGAGATACTTCCGCGCGTCCGGCTCGGTATCGACGTAATCCAGTCCCAAAAAGAGCACATCCCCCCGGGGGCGCAACGTTTGCCAGGCCTGCTCCAGCGCCACGGCCTCGTCCTTGCAAGTGGTACACCACGAAGCCCAAAAGTTGATCAGCACCACCTTGCCCTTCAAATCGCCGAGGCGGTACGTCGTGCCATCGAAAGCGGTTACGGAGAGATCAGGTGGCACCTTGTCGCCCACGGCCACGCCGCCGCGCTGGGTGCGGTTGAGCATCAGTCCGATCACCACCAGCAAAGCCAGCACGCCCCCCCACACCACGACCTTGCCGAAGGAGAAAGAGCGAGCAGGCGAAGGCGGTACGGCATCGGAGCGTTCGGGAATCTGGGAAGATTTGTCCATGAGCACTCCCAATCACGCTATCTGCGTCGACGCAGTTCTTCTTCCACGCGTCGGAGGTAATCCTCATCCACGTCCGTGCCAAACGGCACAGACGAAGCAGGTTCCGAAGTCGCCACACGCCGCGGGCGATACCACTGCTTCAGTGCGCGGTAAAGCAAATAGAGCCCGCCCAAAATCGCCGCGGGCGGCACGATATAAGCCAACCACCAAAAACCCTTGCGCGGCGGTGCAGCCAGCACCCGCGCGCCGTAATTTTCCACAAAATACTGCTGAATTTGCGCCACTGTCCAGCCCTGCTGGAGTTGCTGGCGGATGAGTTCCCGCCACTGGGCGCAGGCTTGCGTGCCGCACACATCGAGCGGCGTATTTTCACACACCGGGCAATAGAGGGTGTGCGCCACCGCGTTGACCTGATCATCGGTAATGACCGGCGTAGGGGTGGGCGAAGCCGCGCGGGCGGATGCCACGCCGACTATCGCCGCCACCAACAACACACCCAACAACAACCATCCCATGCGCTTCACTGGCACCTCCTGCCTACGAAATGGCCGTCGCCCGCCGCCGACGCGCCGCCTTCTGGCGAGCGGCCGCTGCTGCCGGGTCGGGTTCCGGCCAGGCCGCAATCAGCGTGCCCACGATGAACACCAACGCCCCAATCCAGATCCATCCCACAAGCGGCTGGCGAAACACTTTGAAAGTTGCGCCTTCGGTCGAAATGGGCTGCCAATCGACCAGGATGACGTAGAAATCATCCAGCCAACTGCTGCGCACCCCTGGGATGGTCATCGGCTGCTGCGAATCGACGTAAAAATCACGGCGGGGATACACCATGCCCACCTTGCGGCTATCCTTGTACACGCTCACCACCGCTCGCGCCACCAGCCGCCCATCGGAAGCGCGAAACTGCTGCAGCGCATCATACGTCATGGCGTAATGTCCCAGCGCGATCTTGCCGTGCAACGGGATGGTGGCCTGCGTTTCGCTGGCGAAAAACTGGGTGCCGATGATGCCCACCGCCATCAACACCACGCCGAGGTGGACGATATAGCCGCCATAACGCCGCCGGTTGCGGGCAATCAAGTGGAAAAAGGCCGTCGGCAGCGCCTCGCCGCGCTTCATCCGCGCCCGCACGCCACGGAAAAACTCCGCCAGCGTCACATAGGCCGCCAGCGCCACCAGAAAAGCACCCACCAAAGGCCACCCTTTGGTCACGCCCAACGCCATCAAGACAATCACCGTTAGCGCCGCCAACACAGCCGGCCAACGCAGCAACCGCCCCAAGCGCCTCACGCTGGCATAACCCCACGCCGACAACGGTGCGATCCCCATCAGCAGCAACAACAAAGCGAACAGCGGGCCGGTCGCCTTTTGATAAAAAGGCGGCCCGACGGTCACTTTCTGGCCAGTCACCAGTTCCGAGAGAATGGGGAAAATCACACCCCAAAAGGCCACCACCACAATCCCCATGAACACCATGTTGTTGAAAGTAAACAATGCCTCCCGAGAAAGCAGCGATTCGATGCGGAGGTCGCTTTTGAGGTCGTTCCAGCGGCGCAGCAGCAGATAAAGGGAAAGGGTGAACGTGATGCCGATGAAACCAAAGAAGAGGGGGCCAATGGCACTCTGGGCAAAGGCGTGCACCGAGGAAAGCACGCCGGAGCGGGTCAAAAAGGTGCCAAAAATGACCAGGTCATAGGTCAAAATAATCAACACCATGTTCCAGTGCTTGAGCAGTTCCTCTTTCTCCTGGATCATCACGGAATGGAGGAAGGCCGTGCCGGTCAACCACGGCAAAAGGGCAGAAACCTCCACCGGGTCCCATCCCCAGTAGCCGCCCCAGCCCAGGACGTCATAAGACCAGCGCATCCCCAAAATCAACCCCAGCGAGAGGAACAGCCAGGCCGCCAACGCCCAGCGACGGGTGAGGTGAATCCAGCGGGCGTCGGTGCGCCCGGTAATCAGCGAGGCCATCGCAAAGGCGTAAGGGATGACAAACGCCACGAAACCGGCATACAGCATCGGCGGATGCAAAATCATGCCGGGATGGCGCAACAAGGGATTCAGCCCATTGCCGTCGGCGGGCGTATAGAGCACCGCCCCACGCGGCGGGAACATGGCTTTGATTGGCTGACGCATCCCCCCCACCGCCCACAGGCGGGCGAAAGGATTTTCTACGAACAGGTTGAGGCCGAGGAAAAAGGCCAGCGTGACCATGGTAACCACGATGACCCAAGGCAAAAATTCGCCGTCCCGCTCCCAGGAGCGCAGCATGAGCACGAAGGTGAAGGTTGACATCAGCCACGACCAGAAAAGCAACGAGCCCGCCTGGCCGCCCCACAAGGCGGTCACCTTGAGGTAAACGGGCATCGCCCGGCTGGTAACCGAGGCGACGTATTCCACCTGAAACTGGTTGGTCAGCAACAGGCCAACGATGCTTACCAGAGCAAAGGTCAGAATCGGCCAAATCAACAGCACGGCGCGGCGCGCGCTTTCAATCCATTCGGGTCGCGTCCGCCATGCGCCATACGCTGCCGCCCCCACAGCGTACACACTCAACAGCCACGCAATCACCAGCGTGCCGTAACCGACTTCTGCAAGCATAACCGCTCCTCGATGTTGCCCAACGTGCCTGCCGTTGGGCCGGATGAATCGGGCCGATGACTACCCTGAGCCGCCTTCGACCTGGTCGGGCACGGCATCTTCGTAATGGGAAGGGCATTTCAGCAACAGTTCGTCGGCGTAAAACACGCCATCTTCGCCCAAATGCCCCGTGATGATGGCCTGCGCCTCATCCTTCAGCATATCGGGGCGGGGGCCGTGATAGACCACTTCCAGATGGGCACGATGGGGATCCGTTACTGCCTCGTGCAATACTTTGGCCAGCCCCCCCTGTTCCTCAATGACTTTGTTGTCGCCCGGGACGTGCGCAATCGTAAACCGCAGTTCCAGGCTTTGGGGATCGTACTGAATGGTCTTGCCGATTACCGCGCCGGAAATGCGGACGTTTTTGCCTACGAATTCGCCCTTGCGCGCTAACAACTCATTGACGGTGAGGAAGTACTGCGCGCTGGCCTTGGTGGCAGAAAAAATCAAATACACCACCGCCGCAGCGATGAAAAAAGCGCCCACAAAAAACTTGTTGCGGTTGCTCATGCAAAAGCCTCCCGAAAGGGGGTTCGAGAAAGCACAGCGGCTCAATGCCGTTTACATTTTGACACAAAGGCATTAAGCCGCTATGAAAACCTGACAATGGCCGCGCTCACCGCAAGCGCGCTCCACACATCCTACAGAACTTATCGCCGGGCTGGGCGCGGGCGCCACACTGGGGGCAGTAACGCACGCTCGCGGTGTCCAGGTCAGCAGCCAGCGCTTCCGGAGGCAGCGGCTCTCGCCGACTGCGACGCTGCCGCTGGCGCGGTGGAGGCGTTACCGGATGGGCGCTCAACCAATACCATCCACCGCCCACCGCGATGAGCAACAGCCCTAAGCCGGTCAACACCCAGGGGAGGGCTTTCTTCCAGGGGCTTTCGGGTGGGGGAATGGGCGGCGACGACGGCGCCGCGTCCTGCGATTGTTCTCCAACCGTCAAGGTATCGTCCGGTTTGTCGTAGGCCACGGTGACCTGGAAGGTCTGTCCGGCCTGGAGCGCACCCAACTGAGCGCGATAGTACGTCAGCCCGTCGCTTTCCACCGTCCCTGCACCGACCGCTGGTTCGATATGCATGTTTTGCGCGCCTCGCGGCTGCTGCACCACCAAGGATAAAGTATCCACCTGAAAACTTCCCGGCCATTCGAACACAAAGCGGCGATGCTGGCCGTTCTTTTCCAAGTCATCGTAATACTCAATGTGGACTTCGCGCATCACGGCGTCCAAGGCCACCGTTCCCCACGCACCCTGCACGCTATAAGCAAACTCAGCGTTGACCAAATTCCCATCCGGCTGCTGATACGCTACCGCGTAAGGGCGTCCCGCGCGCGCGGGCAGAGCAACCTCCAGGTGAAAAGGGAGGGTCACGTCATCCGGCAAGGTAATGTCGTACATCACCAACACGCTTGGGCGGTCGTACTCCGGCCAAAGGGAAATTTTCAACGCGGCTACATGGGTTGCCGCCCACACTTCTCGGCAGTTCAAAGCCACCGCCGCGCCCACCAACAGCACCACACTAAGCAGAGCACGCTTGAAGGTCATTCTCTCGCACCTCCACAGAGAAACCACAAACCAAACAAGGGATATTGTACCGCAAGAAAGTCGCCATACCTCATGCCAACGCCGCTCGCAATTGCCTCGCCAGCGCCCCGAAGCGAGGCGTATAGCGCAAGTCGGCGGCGCGCGGGCGCGGCAGGGGCACTTCGAGGGTCATCTTCAGCCGTGCCGGACGCGCCGTCAACACCAAAACCCGATCGGCCAGCAACAGCGCCTCGTTGACCGAATGGGTCACCATCACCACGGTGGTGCGCTCATGCCGCCAAATGCGCAATAACTCTTCCCATAGGCGTTCACGGGTCAACGCATCCAGCGCAGTAAAAGGCTCATCGAGCAACAACAAATCAGGTTTGTGGATCAGGGCGCGCGCCAGAGCCACTCGCTGCGCCATCCCACCGGAAAGGTCGCGGGGCAAGGTGTCGGCAAAACCTTCCAGCCCCATCAAGGCAATCATGGCCTCGGCACGCCGCACGGCCTCGGCGCGCCGCACGCCCTGCAATTCCAGCGGCAGGGTAATGTTACGCAAAACGCTCCGCCACGGCATCAGGTTGGCTTTTTGAAACACAAGGCCCACCCGCGGTCGCCCACGAGGGTGATGAGGAAATGCCACTTCCCCACGCGTGGGCACCAACAAGCCAGCCAACACCCGTAACACCGTGCTCTTGCCGCACCCCGAAGGCCCCACGATAGCCACAAATTCCTGGGAGTACACCGCAAACGAGACGTCGGCTACCGCTTGGAGCGCCCCCTCCTCCGAAGGGAAAACCACTTGCAAATGGGAGACGCGCACCAGGGGTTGTTTGCTCATCGCCTACCTCGCCGAAAAAGCCATGCCCCAAGAGCATCGCCAGATCTCGGGGCATGAAAAGGGATTACGGCTTGATGAAGTCGTTGGTGTAGGCCGCATTCAAATCCTGAGGATGAGAAATCAGTCCCATATCCAACAACACCTGCTGCATTTTCTCCCATGCCTCCGGCTGCGAGGCCCCCAGTGGGTCGCCCTTCCAATAGGCAATCGCTTGAGAAAGAATCTGCATTTGGATATCGCGGTCGGCGGTAGCCAGCCCCTCAACGTATTTAGTAGAAATCTGATAGGCGCTATCTGGGTAATGGATGGTATAGTTGATACCCCGCAAAGTTGCCCGCACGAAGCGATGCACCATTTCGGGGTCGTCATGAATGAGTTTCTCGTTGGTGATGATGCCGTTCGAGGCCAAGGTGACGTAATCAGCCACAGGAAAAGTGGTAATGGCATACCCCTTCGCCCGCAACTGAATGGGCTCATTGGTGACGTACCCTACCACGATGTTCTCTTTTCCCGAAGCGAACGCCTCTACCTGATTGAAGCCAATGGAATCCAAAGTGACATCTTGCTCGCTCAGGCCAGATTCGTGTAAAAGCGCAATCAGACCAATGTAATTGGCGCCAAAAAGCCCCGGCAGGCCAATACGATGGCCTTTCAAATCGGCGGGCGTCTTCAACCCCAGTTTAGCATCTGCCACGACCACCACCGGATACTTCTGCCACCACGCCAGCACATACACCACTGGCACCCCCTTATCGCGCGCCATCAGCACCTGCTCACCGGACACAATGGCAAAGGGCAATTTGCTCGCCCCCACCAGAGCAACGCCATCCGTCTCGAAACTGTAATCAAACGAGACGTCGAAGCCTGCCTCGCGGTAGAAGCCCTGAGCCTGAGCAACGTAAAAAGGCGCGTACTGGATGTTGGGAATGTATCCCATCGGCAAACGAATGTGCACGAGCGCCGACGTCGGCTGAGGCTGTGGGGCAGCCGATTGCCTGCCGCAACCCACCAACACCAAGCCAACCGCCAGAACGAGCAAAATGACGCGACGAACCATTGGGAACACCTCCTAAGAGATTTCAACGACGACCCATCCGCCGAGGCGGGGTCTGCCATGCCAGCAAGCGCCGCTCCAACCAGGCCACCGTACCATACAAAGCAAGCGCCATTCCAATCAGAGTAAACACAGCCACAAAGACGAGGGGTGTATCATAACGCCCGCGTGCCAAGTTAACCAAAAAACCAAGCCCTTGATCTGCAGCAACAAACTCCCCCACCACAGCGCCAATGACCGACAACGTAGCGCCAATCCGCAAACCGCCGAGCAACACGGGCAGAGAGGCCGGAATCTCCAAATACCGCACCATCTGCCAGGGAGTGGCATCCAACGAGCGCAGCAGGTCACGTAACTCCTCCGGCACACTCCGAATTCCCACTACCGTGTTGACCAACACGGGGAAAAAAACAATCAAAGCACAGATGAGCGTTTTGGCCAACATGCCCGTTCCAAACCAGATGATAAGCAAAGGCGCGATGGCAACCACCGGTACCGATTGGCTGGCCACAAGATAAGGCGCCAGCCAGCGCTCCAAACGCCGTGATTTCGCCAACACATACCCCAGCAAAGTCGCCAGGCCAGCCCCCAACGCCAAGCCCGATAGCACTTCCTGAAGGGTAATCCAACTGTGATGGAGCAAACTGCCGTCCTGCACGGCCTCCCATCCGCGTTGCGCCACCTTCCAGGGAGTGGGCAAAATAAAAGGAGGAAAATGGAACACGCGCACCACGCCCCACCACAACGCTACAACGACGAACAACGACACCCCCCAACGGAACATTCGGCGCGGCGTGCGGCGGGCAGTATGAAAAACCACTTTGCGGGTGTGCGCAAGATTCATGGCAGCCTCCGGAAGAGCAGTGTGTTCCAAAACATACTGCCCCGGCGTGCTCTCCGGGGCAGAACATCCGGCGCTTGGGCACGTGCATGGCAAACGAAACCCCGAAAACAGCAGTTTTCGGGGAGAAAGCACAGCACCACGACCCGCGGCCACTCTCCTGCCCGGGCCGCGCGCCACCGCGCTCAACCTTCTCCCATCCGGACTTTACCGTCGGCTCCGGAATTTCACCGGATCTGCGCCTCTTACAATGGCGCTCGCGGGCTTTCACCGCCGGTCGGGAATTGCGGCCTCGCCGCTCACCCTGCCCCGAAGGTTGTATATTCCATTGTGGCTTGCGACCACATTATAGCCTTTTTCCTCCCCCTCGTCAAACAAATCCTGAGGTTCGGGAGCACTCAAATGTTGTAGAAAGGGCATTCCGAGGCTTGATCTCTCCCCTCCCCTGGCGGAGGCTTGCCCTCCGCTAATGCTCCAGGCGAGCCTCCGCCTGCCCCCTCCCCTCCCTTTTATAAGGGAGGGGGAAACCGCCGCAGGCGGTGGGGGTGGGGTGAGATCCTCGACGGCATTCTACAACATCTGCATGCATCCCTGAGGTTCGGGCGCGCGTTCAGACAAGAACGCTGTCATGGCGAAGCCGCCAAAGAGATATGACTTCTCGCAAGACCACCGTGTCCTCCCAATCAGAACAACACAACTGTGCCAGATTCGTGCCAAAACCCCACCAGAGGGGCGCTTTTTCATAGTATACTTTTTCCAACTACCGTGCCCGCCTTACGGAGTCACATCCTATGAAGTCTCATTCCAGGACGCGCTTTTTGCTTCTCCTCTTGATCGTATGGACGGGATGGATACTCAGCGCGTGCGAAGAGCCGCCTCCTGCTAAAAGTAAAAGCGCCCCCGCGCCAAGGGCGGAGAACGTCCCGCAGGTTTTCGAGCGCGCCTGGAAGGCCTGCGGCGGCGTAGAGGGTGCCGGCCAATGGATATACGGCCCTGCCTGGTTCAAAGGCAATCTGGTAGGGGTGGCTCGGCACATGGTGTTCGTCTGGTGGGGACACGCACCCCGTTACGGGGCGCAACCACTCCAAACCATGCTGCCTCCCAAAGGCGCTCCTCAGCAGCCAAAAATCCCAGAATTTTTCACGCAGTGGATCAACCACCACGGCGGCCATCGTTGTTCAGGGAAACCATTGACAGCCCCCAACCGCGACGGCAATACCATCTGTCAAGAGTTTGCCAACCTGACACTGTGCAGCGATACTCAAGGGAAAAAAGTGTGGGCTACCGACCGAGGAGACGATTTCTACCACGAGCACGGCAAAGAACTGCTCTCACGCCTGCCCACCACCCTGGCAGCCAAATCCGGATGGAACACGCAGGTGAACCTCACCCTGAGCAATGACCGCCGAAGCGCACAAATCATTGCCCGCGTCACTTTTAACGACGGGGCCGACTATCCACAGCCGCCCTCCCTGGCCGTCCAGATCAACGACTCGCGACTGGGGCCGATTTATTTTGACTTGCAAGAGGTACCCTACGACGGCGTATGGAAACACACCGTGCACTTGCCCCAGCTGGGGGAAGGGAATCATACCCTGGTGGTACAAACCTGCGCCGTGGCAGCCAACGCCTGGCAGGCCTGCGACGAAGACGTCGCCCAACTCAAAATCACCCCCTAAATTCCACAGGGGGAAGCGGATCGCATGGCTACGGGGGCGGGGTGGCGGTAGTCGTAATGCGCCGGTGTGCCTCGGCCTGCACCTCCACACGCTGAATGGGCGGCCCCACGCTGTAAACCTCAAAGTCAAACGCATTTGGCGTTTTAGCATCAATCGGCAAGGGCGCCTCCCAGCGGCGTACCCCTACCGGCTGGCCCTGCGGCCCATACGCCACCCCCAGCACCCATACCGCCTTCAAGGCCGCATCCTTTGGCAGCACCACCTCCCCTTTCACCCGCGCCACCATCCCCGCGATGCTGATCTGCAATCCCCTCACTCGGGCCGTGGCGTACCGCTGCGATTGGCTCTCAGCAGGCAATGGTAGCGCCCGCAGCACCCGCGCGGCCACCCGATAAGGCGGAGGTGGCGCATCCAAAAAGCGAGCCACCAGCACGGTGGACTTTCCAGGGGGCAAGACGTCCAACAAAGATTCAACCTGCTGCTCGCCCCCATCGGCCATGACCAGCCACACTCCCACCGATTCCAGCGCCTGCTGGCCAGGATTACGCACCGTCACCAAACACATCGCGCTGCCATCGGCCTGCGGCGCGCAGAAAGGCTGCCCCACCGTCACCGGCATCGGCGTAGGCGTGGGGAGGCCAGCAGGGTTATCGCCGTTCACCGGGATGATGAGCCGTGTGCCCACGGAAAGGAACTGGGGATCGACACCCGGATTGGCTTGCTGGAGTGCCTTGAGGGTAATACCAAACTTGAGCGCAATACCCAAGAGGGTATCCCCTTTGACCACGGTGTACGTCCACGGGGTTGGACTGGGGCCAGCCGCCGCGGCAAGCGTCGGCGAAGGCAAAGGAAGCGGGCTGGGGGTAGCCGTCGGCGAGGCGTAGGGCGTCAACGTCCAGCCGGGGGATGGCGTGACGGTCGGCATCGGCGTGGGCGCAGCAGGCGTCGCGGGGTGCGCACAGGCTACCAAGAGGGCTATCACCGCCAGGGCAAGCCACACCCCAAGCCTCGCTTTCCAATACTGTTGCATGGCAGCATTATACCAGCGCCTCAGGGAGTATAATAGCACCCATCCCAAGAGCAAAACCTGGCGCGGCCGGTGCCGCGATTCCCACCCAAAGGAGCCTGCTATGCACAAACTTGCCGGCATCTATGCCGCCGCCGTAACGCCTGCCGACGCCGACGGCCTGCCTCTCCCCGACCACATCCCCGCGCTGCTGGGCTTCCTGGCCGAGCGCGGCGCCCACGGTGCGCTGCTGCTGGGCACCACGGGCGAGGGCACTTCGTTTTCCCCCGAAGAGCGCCTCACCGTGATGCGCGCCGCGGTGCGCGTGCGGGAAGCCCACCCCGATTTCCGCTTGCTGGCGGGCACCGGCACGCCCAGCCTGAGCGAGAGCATCGCCCTCACCCGCGCCGCGTTCGACCTGGGCTACGACGGCGTGGTGGTGCTGCCGCCGTACTACTTCCGCAGCGCAAGCGACGAGGGCCTTTACCGCTGGTTCGCCGCCCTGCTGCAAGCCGCCGTGCCCGCCGACGGCGCGCTGTTCGGCTACCACATCCCCCAGGTGTCAGGCGTGGGGCTGTCGCTCGACCTGCTCGCCCGCCTGCGCGCCGCGTTCCCCAACTTCGTGGGCATCAAAGATTCCAGCGGCGATCCCGACCACGCCGCGGCTCTGGGTGCGCGCTTCGGCGACGACCTGCTGGTGCTCAACGGCAACGACCGCCTGCTGAGCCACGCCCTGCGCCACCACGCCGGCGGGGCGATTACCGCCTTGGCCAACCTGGCCTCGCCTTTCCTCCGCCGGGTGTGGGAAGCCCACCGCACCGGCCAGCCCGACCCCGCCGCCCAGGCCATCCTCGACGCCGGGCGCACCGTGATGGAAGACTACCCGCCCTACGGCCCCACCCTCAAAGCCCTGCTCCACCGGCTGCACGGCTTCCCCAAGTGGGGCGTGCGCCCGCCGCTGCTGCC
>JALSPT010000025.1 GCA_026985785.1 Anaerolineales bacterium | reverse complement strand
TGCACCCGAGGCCGCGGTTTTCCTTGACACTTTGCACGCCCGCTGCTATAATCGCCGTCGCTCCAGAAAGGGAGCCCTTACATTGCGGGGTGGAGCAGTGGAAGCTCGTCGGGCTCATAACCCGAAGGTCGCAGGTTCGAATCCTGCCCCCGCTACTGAACAAGCCGCCTTTTCAGGCGGCTTGTTGCGTTTCACGCATTGGCTTGGTGAGGCAAAGGTTCGCCGCGCAGCCCCGCCAGCAGATTGGAGATGGCAAGATCGGCCATTCGGCGACGGGTGAGGTGCGTAGCCGAGCCGATATGAGGGGTGATCAGGCAATTGGACAAGCGATAGAGGGGGTGCTCCGGCGGCAACGGTTCGGGATCGGTGACGTCCAACGCCGCGCCGGCAATCCAGCCTTCCTGCAAAGCCCGAACCAACGCCTCGGTTTGCACCACCGGCCCCCGCGCCATGTTGACAAGGTACGCCGTAGGCTTCATCCGCCGAAGCGCTTCGGCATCGACCATCCCTTGCGTGGCAGGCGTCAACGGCACGTGCAGGCTCAGGAAATCGCTTTCGGCCAGCAACGTTTCCCACGGCACGCGCTGAGCCCCCCATCGCGCCTCGGCTTCGGGCTTCGGGCTACGGCTGGTGTAAAGCACCCGCATTCCAAAAGCGTGCGCCCGCCGCGCCACCGCCTGCCCAATTTGCCCCAGCCCCAAAATCCCCAGCGTGCTGCCGTTCAGTTCGGTGCCCAACCAGGCATCCGGTTGCCACAACCCCCACCGCCCGGCACGGGCGTCTTCGGCTGCCGTGAACAGCCCACGACCTACGGCCAACAACAAAGCGAAAGTCAGGTCGGCCACAGCCTCGGTCAACACGCCCGGCGTATGCCCCACCGCAATCCCTCGGCGGCTGCAAGCCTCCAGGTCGATGTTGTCCACCCCCACCGCCAGATTGGAGACCACCTTCAAGCGCGGCATCTCGGCCAACAAATGCTCATCCACGCGATCGATCAACCAGGTCAACAAGCCCTCGACTTCCCCAAAATGCGGGCGCAGGTCGGCAGCCACCCCCGCCACACCCGCAGGCCCGACCACCAACTGCACGGCTTCACGAAGCGGCGCGATCCAATCTTCCGGCATAGGATGGGTGAGAATGACCACAGGACGATGCGGCATCTGCCACCTCCATCGCGAGCAAGATAACGGCATTCTATCACAATCGTCGTCAAGCATGGCTGTCGGCCAAATCCTTGACAAATACCCGCTTTTCGCTACAATTTCCCCGTGTGGGGGACGAAACAACCGAATGGGAGAGTAGCGGCTGAGTCTCACGGCCGGCAGGCGGCGAGACGACGAGGTGGAGGTTCCACCCCGCGAGGGGTGTGCTAACCCCGGCGCGACGCCGGGGGAAAATCGGATGGATCAGCGGATGCCTCTGAGGCCTGGCCACGGGCCTCCTCTTCCCCCTGGAGTAAGGACACCGCCGAAAACCACCCGGCGACGGGCGGGACAAGGGGTGTTCGGTGGCACGGCGCCTTACAGGCGGCGTCATACGTTGGAAAGGGGTAAAACCTTTGGCTGTGTGATACAACCCCAAGGTTTTCCCTGTGGGGTTGTTCGTGTTTAATCCGCCCATATCGCCCGGAAGGAGGAGACAATGTCCGAACACCAACTTTTAGAGCGTGTCAAAGCCGACCGTGTAGCCTTCGTCTCGCTGCAATTCGTGGATGTGACCGGCGCAGTAAAAAGCGTGGACATCCCCACCAGCCGCCTGCAAGAGGCGCTGGAAGACGGCATCTGGTTCGATGGCTCGTCCATCGAGGGCTACGCCCGCATTCAAGAAAGCGATATGCGGCTCATCCTCAACCCGGAGACCTATGCCGTGCTTCCCTGGTCGCCGGAGGAACGCCGTCGCGCCCGCGTTTTCTGCGACGTCTACCATCCCGATGGCACCCCGTTCGAAGGCGACCCCCGGGGGCGGCTCAAGCGCTACCTCAAGCAGTTGAAAGAAAAACACGGATGGGTGTTCAACGTGGGACCGGAGCCGGAGTTCTTCCTCTTCAAACGCAACGGTGGGGACGCCCTCCACCCCGTACCCCACGACGTCGGCGGGTATTTCGACTTTTCCGCTGACGACGAAGCGGTAAGGGTGCGCACCGAACTGATGGAAGCCCTCACCAGCATGGGGTTGAACGTCGAAATGGGGCATCACGAGGTGGCCTTGGGGCAACATGAAATCGACTTCCGTTTCGACGACGCCCTGACCACTGCCGACAACGTCCTGACGATGAAATACACCGTCAAAGCCATTGCCCATCAACACGGCTTGGTGGCTTCGTTCATGCCCAAGCCGATATTCGGCATCAACGGCTCCGGTATGCACTGCCATCAATCCGTATTCGATGCCCAAGGCGAAAACTTGTTCTACGACGCCGAAGATCCCTATCGTCTGTCCAAACTGGCCTACGGCTTCATCGCCGGTCAGTTGAAACACGCGCGGGCGCTGGCCGCGGTCGTGGCACCGACCATCAATTCTTACAAACGGCTGGTGCCGGGCTACGAAGCGCCGGTTTACATCGCCTGGGCGCAGATCAACCGCTCGGCGCTTATCCGCATTCCGCGTTATACCCCCGGCCGCGAAAAAGCCACGCGCGCCGAACTGCGCTTCCCCGACCCCTCTGCAAATCCCTACCTCGCCTTCCTGGCAATGATCGCCGCCGCGGTGGACGGCATCACCAACGACATTCCCTGCCCGCCGCCAATGAACAATATCAACCTCTACGAACTGAGCCCCGAAGAACGAGCAGCCAAAGGCATTCGGGAACTCCCCGGTTTCCTGGGCGAGGCATTGGAGGAACTGGAGGCCGACAAAGTGCTGCGCGAAGCCCTTGGCGAGCCTCTCTACGAAGCCTTCATGCGCGCCAAATGGGCTGAAGTAGAAGAATACCGCATGCGTGTCACCGACTGGGAAGTAGCACGCTACCTGGAAACGGCTTAACCCCCTCCTTTCTTCCTCCTTCGGGGCACGGGAAAAATCACCCCGTGCCCCTTTTCTTCACCCCCACTTCGCGATTTTCTGATAAAATGAGAACACCTCATCCCCCCTCCACACACAAAGGCCCCCCCTCTTCCACAATCTACTTCAGGAAAGGGAGAAACTGCCGCCTTGCAGATGTCCTCCCAAGGCTGCTGTACCATCTGGAGGAACCATGAGCACCTGGCCTGGAAAATTCATCATTGGCCTCACAGGGAACATCGCCACCGGCAAAAGCGTGGTGCGCAAAATGCTGGAGCACTTGGGCGCTTATGGCATCGACGCCGACGCCTTAGGCCATCGCGCCATCGCCAAAGGCGCTCCCGGTTACAAGCCCTTGGTGACGTTGTTCGGCCAGTGGATCCTGACCGAGGATGGCGAAATCGACCGCCGCAAACTTGGGCGGCTGGCATTTGCGGACCCGGAGATCATGCGCCAGATCGAGGAGATCGTCCACCCATTGGTGGGGCAAGCCGTCCAATGGCTGGTCAAACGCAGCCCCAAGGACGTCATCGTCATTGAAGCCATCAAACTGTTGGAAAGCGACCTGCGGAAATATTGTGATAGCATCTGGGTGGTTACTGCCCCCGTCGAGCAACAACTGGAGCGCCTGATCCGCAAACGCGGGCTGAGCAGGACAGAAGCCGAAATACGCATCCAGGCCCAGGGATCGCCCCAAGCCAAAATCGCAGCAGCCGATGTGGTAATTTACAACGACGGCTCCTTCGAAAAAACCTGGAACCAGGTGCGCAAAGCCTGGAAGTTGGTGGTACCGAAGCAGGCCGTAGCAACAACCGCTGTCGGCACGCCAAGCGCCGAAAAGCCAAGCGCCGCGACGGCAAGCAACCTGACCGTCCGCAAAGCAGGGCCCAAGCAAGCCAAGGAAATCGCCGCTTTCTTGAGCAAGATCAAGGGCAAAGAAGTATCGCGCGGCGAGGTATTGGCCGCCTTTGGCGAAAAAGCCTACCTGTTGCTCTACCGTGACGACGAAGTCGTGGGGCTGCTGGGGTGGCAGGTGGAAAACCTGGTCTCTCGCGCCAACGAGTTCTACCTCCTGCCCGACGTGCCGCTGGAAGAGGCTGCTCCCCTCATACTGGCCGAAATGGAGCGCGGCTCGAAAGAGCTCCAATGCGAAGCGGCCTTGCTCTTCCTGCCGCCGGCGCTGGCCCAGAAAAAGGCGCTCTGGCAGAAGGTGGGCTACACGCTGCGCACCCCCGAATCGCTGGGCATGCGCGCCTGGCAAGAAGCCGCGCAAGAATCCCAACCCCCCGGCACGGTCATGCTTTTCAAACAATTACGCCAGGATCGCATCCTACAACCGTTGTGATGGGCGTACGACGGTAAGCCGCCTTCTTCCCATAAGTCGGGTGCAAGCAAATGTCGTAGAAGCACTTTTCAGGATCTCACTCCTCCCCCGCCGCCTACGGCGGCCTCCCCCTCCCCTCCCTTCAGTAAGGGAGGGGAGGGGGGAAGGCGGAGGCTGTCCTCACGAAGGACAGCCTCCGCCAGGGGGTGGGGAGAGATCTGGCCATACGATAGCCTTATCTACAACATTTGAGTGCACCCCCATAAGTCAAGCACCATGCCCCTACCGCCTAAAATTTGGTAAAATAACCAAACAACCTACCACGGCGCCTGCGGGGCGCCTTCTTTTTTGCAAGTCACTCCGAAAAAAGGTGAACAACACAATGTCGCACAACCGTCGAGTTGCCGTTACCCTTAGCCGTGGCATGGGATTGTTGGACGTCACGATGATCGGCGTCGGCGC
>JALSPT010000024.1 GCA_026985785.1 Anaerolineales bacterium | reverse complement strand
CAGACATTTTGGGCCGCCCTGCTGGGGGCGGCGCTGGCTGCGCTTGTGGTGCTGGTGGGCGTAGTGGGGTACGGCGTGGTGTATCATGGGCGCATTTTCCCCGGCGTGCGCGTTGCAGGCGTAGACGTGGGCGGTTTGACGCCGGAGGAGGCCGCCGCGCGGCTGGACATTGCCCTGGCTTATCCGGCCACGGCACCAGTGACATTAGTGTACGGCGAACAACGCTGGGAAACCCATCCCATCAACATCGGTTTCGCGCTCGACAACCGCGCCGCGGCGCGCGAGGCGTATGCAGTAGGCCGAGAAGGCAGCCTGTGGGAGCGGCTGCTGGCCCGCTGGGAGGCGCGGCAAGGAGGCGTGAATTTGCCGCCGGTGGGCGTATTCAGCGAGCCGCTGGCGCTGCAATATCTGGAAAGGGTGGCGGAGGCCATCGACCGTCCGCCCAGGGAAGCGGCGCTACGGCTGGAGGGCACCCGGGTGGTTGCCCAAAAGGGCGAGATGGGGCAACATCTCGACCGCGCCGCAGCCCTGGCGGCGCTTCGCAAAGCGCTGCCGCAACTGCACCCCCTCACCCTGCCCTTACCGGTGGTGGCGGACGCGCCCGCCATCCTCGACCCGGCCAAACCCGCCCAGCGCCTGCGCGCCATCCTCGCCGCCCCCCTCAAAATCACCCTGCCACGCGCCGCCGAGGGCGACCCTGGCCCCTGGACTTTCTCCCCGCAAACCATCGCCCCCATGCTGCGCATCACGCCCCAACAGGGCACTTTCGCCCTCGATGTGGATACCCGCCCGCTGCGCGGTTTTTTGGAGCGGCTCGCTCCCGAACTCCAGCGCCAGCCTGCCAATGCGCGCTTCATCTTCAACGACGACACCCATCAACTGGAACTCATCCGCCACGCGGTGGAAGGCCGTACGCTGGACGTGGATGCCAGCGTGGCGGCGCTGCGGAAGGCAATTTTGGCCGGGCAACACGTCGTGCCTTTGGTTGTGCATTTTACCCCGCCCCAGGTGGGCGACCACGCCACCGCGCAGCAATTGGGCATCACCGAACTGGTGGGCAAATATACCTCGTTTTTCTACGGCTCCAGCGCCGAGCGCATCCACAACATCGTGGTGGCCTCGCAGCGGTTCCACGGCGTGTTGGTCGCGCCGGGCGAAGTGTTCTCCATGGCCAAGGTCCTCGGCGACGTCAGCCTGGACAACGGCTACGCCGAGGCGCTCATCATCTACGGCAACCGCACCGTCAAAGGCGTGGGTGGCGGGGTTTGCCAGGTGAGCACCACCTTGTTCCGCACCGTGTTCTTTGCCGGTTACCCCATCGTGGAACGCCATCCCCATGCCTACCGCGTGCTGTACTACGAGCAAACCCCCAGCGGCGCCGACGATCCCGATTTGGCCGGGCTCGACGCTACCGTGTACGCCCCGCTGGTCGATTTCAAATTCAAGAACGACACGCCCTATTGGATCTTGATGGAAGTGTATGCCCATCCCCAGTATCGCTACCTCACCTGGAAACTCTACAGCACTTCGGACGGGCGGAAGGTCGAATGGCACACCAGCGGGTTGCAAAACGTGGTCGACCCGCCGCCACCGGAGTACATCGAAAATCCCGAATTGAAAAAAGGCGAAATCAAACAGACCGATTGGGCGGTCAAAGGCGCCGATGTCACCGTCACGCGCACGGTGTGGCGGAAGGGCAAGGTGCTCTATCAAGACACTTTCCGCACGCACTACCGCCCCTGGCGGGCGGTATGCGAATACGGCCCCGGCACACCCGGCATGCCGCCCGAGCACCCCGACCCGGAACACCCCTGCAAGCCCGACGAGGGCGATGGATGAAGCGCCTCACCGTCTTCCTGAAAATCGCGCTCCTGCCGGTCATCATGGGAGCCGGGCTGGCTGCTTGCAGCGACCAGCCAGCGCCTGAATCCACCGCCGTGTGGGCAACGCCCCCGATGCCCACAACCGCGGCGCGCTCCCCAACGCCGCCTTCCCCCACGCCCACGCCCCCGCCCACCGCCACGCCGTCACCCGCCATCACGCCTTCCCTGACGCCCACCGCTACCCCTGCCTGGTGGCAGCCCCCGCCGCGCACCACCTGGCAGATTCAACTCAACAGCGGCAACATCGATTTGTCCTTCGCCGCCCAGGCTTATGACGTCGACCTGTTCGACACACCCACCGACACCATCGCCCGCCTACACCAAATGGGGCGGCGTGCGATCTGCTACTTCAGCGCCGGCACTTATGAAGATTGGCGCCCCGACGCCGACCGTTACCTCGGCCATCACCTGCTGGGCAAACCGCTCGAAGATTGGGAGGGCGAGTGGTACGTGGACATTCGGCGAATGGACGTCTTGGGGCCCATCCTGAGCGCCCGCCTGGATCTGGCAGCGAAAAAAGGATGCGACGCCGTCGACCCGGACAACGTCCAGGGGTATCAGGAAGATACCGGCTTCGACCTAACCCCAGCCGACCAGTTGACCTTCAACCGCTGGTTGGCCGAGCAAACCCACGCGCGCGGCCTCGGCGTGGGGCTCAAAAACGATCGGGAACAAATTCCCCATCTGGTGGACGACTTCGACTTTGCCGTGGACGAAGAATGCTTCGCCTATGGCGAATGCGAGCCGCTTCACGCTTTCGTGGACGCGGGAAAAGCAGTCTTCGAGATAGAATATGACCTCACGGCAGCCGCCGTTTGCCCGCAGGCCAACGCGTGGGGATTTTCCGCCCTGCTCAAACCGTGGGACCTGAGCGCGTCACGCTACGACTGTTTACAAGATTACCGGCCATGAAAGGCCGCAACCCTTTTCCAAGGAGAAAAGCCATGGTCAGTCAGGATTTGCTGGAGATTTTGCGTTGCCCGGTGTGCGTCCAGGAGGGCAAAGGCGAACTGGAACTGGTAAAAGGCCAGTGGTTGGTGTGCCGAGATTGCGGGCGCAAATACCCCATTCGCGACGACATCCCGGTCATGCTGATCGAAGAAGGCGACAAATGGAAAGATACGCCGGTGGACGATCTGCCCGACCCGGCGGCTGTGTAGGCAATGGGCGGTGACGAACTGCTGCGCCCCCTGAAAGCGGCTGTCGCGCGAGGGGACGACGAGGCTGCCGAAAAAGCGGCTCGCAGGTTGGTGGCGCTGGGGGCTGCCGTCGTACCTCTTTTGCTGGATTGGAGCCACAGCGAAGACCCCGACGCCCGCTGGTGGGCGCTGCGGGTGTTGGCCGAAATTCCCCATCCCGATGTGCCGCCGCGCCTGCGGGAAGCCCTACACGACCCCGACCCCGCCGTACGGCAGGTGGCCGCCCTGGGGCTGCGGCATCAGCCCACGGCAGAGGCGGTGGGCGATTTGGCCGCACTGCTGGCCGACGACGACCGCCTGCTGGCCTCCTTGGCCGCCGACGCCCTCGCCGCCAGCGGCGAGGCTGCCACCGGCGCGCTGATCACCGCCCTGCAGGAGGGCACCCCCGCAGTGCGCATCGAGGCGGCACGCGCCCTCGCCCACCTGGGCGACAAACGGAGCATTTCGGCGCTTTTCGAGGCCCTGGATAGCCCCTCTCCCCTGGTGGAGCATTGGGCCAACGAAGGGCTGGAACGGATGGGCGTGGGGATGGTATTCTTCAACCCCAGCGGCGGCTAAAAAAACGACCGGCCAGGCAAGGAGCCTGGCCGGTGATATTTTTTAGGCGTCCCAATCCGCCGCCGTCGGGGCCTGCGGAGGCTGGTTGTTTTGCTTGCGCTTGCGCAGCACCAGCCACGCTATCACACCAATGATGATCAGCAACAACGGCAAACAAAGACATACCAACCCTATCGCAATGGTTTTGGAATCCAACGAAAAACCGCCGGTTTTGCTGACCGCCTTCATGTGGACTTTCTCCGTGCCGGAGAGATGCCACACGACGGTACGCCCATGGAGCTCGTCGCCGTTGTGCTCGATTACCTTCCCCGGCATGGTCACCGTCCAGGTAACTTGGATGGGAATCCCGATATCGCCAACGTTGCTCGTGGGGGAAGTGGTGACGTCGTAATAGAATTTGCCGTTTTCCTCGCCGATTTTGTTGATGGTGGTGTCATCGCCGTAGAAATCGCTCAGTTCGGCGATGCTGGTGAATTTACCCGTCGCGGTGCAGGTGCGTTTGTCCCCTTTGCTTTCAAATGTGACCTGGGCGGTGGGGTCATCGGAAGTCATCTGCTCGCGCATCTGATCGCAGATTTCCTTGGCGCTTTGCCCGGCAGCGGATTGAAGCGTGTGCTCCTCGTCGGCGGTCATGGTCCACGAAACCTCCACCTTGCCGCTGGTGGGGGTGTCGAACGTGGTGTGCATATCGACCCGACAGGCCAACAGGACGAAAAGGGCAATGGCCAGCAAAGGCCAAAAACGGAAGCGCTTCATCAAAGTCCTCCTTTCGTGGGAAAAAAGAGCATCAACCCTCGGCGTAACCGTGTGGGTGGCTGCGGTGCCACGCCCACGCGCTGGCGATGATGTCGTACAGTTTCGGAATGCGAGGCTGCCAGCCCAAGTCGCGGCGGATGCGCCCCGAGGAAGCCACCAGCCGAGAAGGATCGCCCGGGCGGCGGGGCGCGATTTCGGCAGGGATGGGATGCCCCGTCACCTGACGGGCGGTTTGGATGACCTCCAGCACGGAATAGCCCACACCGTTGCCTAAATTGTAGATGAGTTTATCGCGATGTGCAAGCGCCTTTAAGGCCAAAAGGTGGGCTTCCACCAGATCGGCAATGTGGATGTAGTCGCGCACCGCGGTCCCATCGGGGGTGGGGTAGTCGTCGCCGAAGATGTAGATTTTCTCCCGCTGCCCCAAGGCCACCTGCAGCACCA